>NZ_JBQFYP010000006.1:0-282731 GCF_056541545.1 Ruegeria sp. AG7 | reverse complement strand
CTGACAACTACAGAGCGCGTTTCAGGTAGCGATTTGGTCAAATATTTTGCCTAGTCTCGGGGCAGTAAATCACTCCGTGGCGAAGGTCTGCTTTGCGGTGTCAGGTCTGACTCGACCCAATAATACAACGGCGGCTCCGGGCTCAATCCTGCCATTTGAGGGCGGATTGAGCAATCGCAGCATGGACTGACCCACTTGACGGAAGTCCACATAAGAAAAGCGCCGCCAAAGACGCGACCATTTGCTTAGGTCGGGGTGCTTACTTGGTGCAGCGCTTTTCGGCGTCTTCGATTGCTGCGGTAAAGCCCAGCAGCGAGAAGGTGTCCTTGGTTTGCGTGCCGCGTTCGGACCGGGCAGTCAGAACAGCCTCGGTTCCGCGTTTCAGCGCGGTGACGATCTTGGCGTCATCTGCATCTGACGCAGGCCAGGCCCACTCACCTTCGGTGAACAGTTCAAACTCGGACCCGTCGACATTCAGGTTCACCGTCGATCCCGGAGCAAACGGGTAGCCGCCGGTAAAGGTCACTTGTCCTTTGACCTCGGCATTGGGCCGATAGAACACAAACAACAGAATGTCGCTGCGCCGCACGGATACGACGCGCCCGCCCCGGGTGTTCACGGTTTCCTTGGGGGCCGAAACGCTCCAGCATTCGGTGGGATCATCTTCGACAAAAACGCTCCAGTCCGTTTTTGCGGCAACCCGGTTTGTGCTTGTCGCCTGCTGGGCGATTGCAGAAGTCGCGGCGATGCCTGCCACACACAGGCCCGCAATCGTACGAACGAGCATTGATCCCATTTGTCCAGCCTCCTAGCTCGACCGATACCTCAAATCCATCGGACATGGCTGCGAACCCTTCCGGCCCGTCTATTCCGTTGCGCATTCCGATGATTGCCGACATACACACACTAACGCAGGTTTCGCCACAGGCGAAAGGGCGATTGGCAGAATTTTGCGCATTAATTTCGGAGGTCCAGATGACGCAGCCCGTAGCGATGACAGAACTGTGGCGTGGCAACTTGCTGGAAAGCCTGCATCTGGGCCACGCGGTCATCTGCGACGACACCGGCCAGATCGTGCGCAGCTGGGGCGACCCGCAGGCGGTTATCTATCCGCGCTCATCCGCCAAGATGATTCAGGCGCTTCCGCTGGTCACGTCGGGAGCCGCTGCAAAATACGGATTGAACAGCGAACATCTTGCATTGGCCTGCGCGTCACACAATGGGGCTGCGATCCATACCGACCGCGTAACAGCGTGGCTTGATCATCTGGGGCTGAGCGAGCACGACTTGCGCTGCGGGCCACAGGAGCCAGCGGACACTGCCGCGCGGGATCGGCTGATCCTGGCGGATGACACCCCGTGCCAGATCCACAACAACTGTTCCGGCAAGCATTGTGGTTTCCTGACACTGGGTCAGCATATGGGCGCAGGGCCGGAATATCTGGAAATCGATCACCCGGTGCAGCAGGCCTGCTTGTCTGCCATCGAAGAGACGTCAGGCGAAACCAGCCCCGGTTACGGTATTGACGGCTGTTCCGCCCCGAATTTCGCCGTGTCGCTGACCGGGCTGGCCCGGTCGATGGCATGGTTCGCCAGCGCCTCGGATCGGTCCGACCGTTCCAGCGAGGCGGCGGTGCAATTGGTGGCGGCAATGGTAAAACACCCGCAACTGGTAGCCGGTGAGACACGTGCCTGCACCGAACTGATGCGCGCCATGAACGGGCGTGTTGCCATCAAGACCGGAGCCGAGGCGGTGTTTGTGGCCATCATCCCGGAAAAACGCATGGGCGTTGCGCTGAAGATCACCGATGGCACCACGCGGGCCAGCGAATGCGCCATCGCCGCTATTCTGGTGAGCCTTGGTGTGCTGGAGGCCGATCACCCGGCCACCCGCAAGTTCATGAACGCCACGCAATACAGCCGCCGGGGGCTGGAATGCGGAGTGATCAAACCTGCGCCGGGTTTCCCCGGCTAAGGCCCCTACATCTCGATCTCGTGCACCTCGGCCACCTCGACCGAGCCCGAGCCGTTGACGACCATCGGACAGCCCTTGGCCATCTCGGTCGCGGCTTCGATACTGTCGGCCTTGATCACGGTAAAGCCCGAGGCCGGGTTTGCGCCGCCATTGTCGAGAACCCCGCTGCTGCTGACCGTATAGGACTGTCCGACCGGGTTGCCGGGGATCTCTAACGCTTCGGCCATACCCTGAAACCATGCGCCCCAAGCGGCCATGGTCGCCTCAATCTCGGCGGGGTCGGTCGGGGTGTGTCCCCCGTGATAGACAAACAAATACTGGGGCATATCGCTCCTCCCTGATGAAACCTTATTTGCACTTCGCTTCGAGTTTGCGCAGCGAAGACGTCCAGCCCTGATTGTGGTTCGCGGCTGCTTCGGCATCGGCCAGTTCGCGGTGGTCCAAAACCAAGCGTGACCCTGTGCCCGTCGCTGTGACTGTGAAGGAAACGTGGCTTTCGGCCCCGCGCTGATCCTGATCGTCATGCCAGCCCCAGGTAAACCCCACCGAGTTTGGAGGGTCGACATGCGTGACGTGGCCCGAGACCTTGTATTGCTGGCCCTCGCTGTTTTCCATGACCGAATACCACGGGCCGGTGCGCGAGAAATCCAGATTATGCTCGGGGACATGCATCCCTTCGGGCCCCCACCATTGCAACAACCGGCTGCCGTCGCTGATCCATGCAAACAGATCCTCTGGGCTGACGGGGAAGTCCCGTTCCAGTTTCAGGTCGGCCATGACTTCTCCCTTTCGATGATATCACTGAGGCGATCGAGGCTGCTTTCCCAGAATTGCCGTTTGGAGATCGTCCAGTCGGCAATCATCCGCAGCCCGTCGGACCGGATGGAGTACATCCGTTGGGTGCCCCGCACGCGCTGCTGCACCAACCCTGCCTCGCGCAACACTTTCAGATGGCGCGAAATCGCAGCACCGGACATTCCGCGCCCTTCGATCAGGTCACCGGCGGGCAGTTCGCCCTGCTCCATCAGCTGCTCGACAATCGAGAACCGGGTGGCATCGGACAAAGCGGAAAAGGTGGTCAGAAGCGTGCTCATGACCACTATTTAACACAAATGTTAAATAATGAAAAGCCCTGTCAGGATTCGACAAAATCCGCGCGACTGTACCCTTGCAGGTAAAGCAGTGCCGTCAGGTCGCCGTGATTCACCCGCACGTCGCATTTCGCAGCCACCGACGGCTTGGCATGAAGGGCAACGCCGGTTCCGGCCCGCCCCAGCATGCCCAGATCATTGGCCCCGTCGCCCACGGCGATCACGTCATTTTCGGACAACCCAAGACGCGTGGAAATCTGCTCAAGCGCCTCGATCTTGGCTTGCCGCCCCAATATGGGACGCGCCACATCGCCCGTCAGTTTGCCATCTGCGGCCAGCAGAGTGTTGGCGCGGTTTTCATCGAACCCCAGCAGCTCTGCCACCCGCGCGGTGAAGGCGGTAAAGCCACCGGACACCAGTGCAGCATAGGCTCCGTTGGCCCGCATCGTTGCCAGCAACGCCTGCCCGCCGGGCATCAGGGTGATCCGTTCGCGCAGGACTTTGCCAATGACGCTTTCATCCAGATCCTTCAGCAGGCCAACCCGTTCGATCAGGGCACCTTCGAAATCCAGCTCTCCGTTCATGGCGCGGGCGGTGATGTCCTTGACCCTTTCGCCGACGCCAGCCTCATCCGCCAGTTCGTCAATGCATTCCTGCTGGATCATGGTGCTGTCCATATCGGCCAACAGCATCTTTTTGCGCCGCCCCTGTGCGGGCTGCACAATCAGGTCCACGCCCATGCCTTGCAAGTCTGCCCAAACGTCCCAGCGATTGGCGGGCATGTCACTCAGCTCAAACTCGACCGCCTCGTCCGGGCTGAGCCACAGGACATCTCCACCGCCCCACGCGTTGCGCAGCGATTCAGGCAAGGCACGGTCCAGCGAGGGTGCAACCGGGTTGGTCAGCAAAGTGGCGACGTACATATTCCAATCTCCAGTGTCATACCCATGCGGGACGGTCAGGGCGTCAACAGTGTTCGACCTTGTTCGGTCAGTTCCCAGCAATTCTGTCCCTCGAATACGGCGACGCCCGTCGGGCGTCCGTATCCGGCCCCCGTGTCCAGATTGATCCGGTTGCCATAATGCGTCGCCTGATCCACAGGCGTGTGACCATGAACGATCAGTTTGGGATGCGGGCCGTGGTAGTCGTGGAAGTCCTGTCTGATCCAGATCAGATCACTTGCCTTCTGTTCATTCAGCGGCACACCCGGACGGATACCCGCATGAACAAAGGCAATCTCGGGCGTCTGATGCATCGCCACCAGATCGCGCAGGAAGGTCAGGTGCGACTTCGGCACGGCTGTCTGAGCCATACGGTGCAGGTTTTCAAGGCGGATCTGACCTTCGAATTCCACCCCATAGCTGCGCAGGGTGTCGACCCCGCCCAACCTGTCATGCAGCCAGTGGTATCCCACCAACAAATGCGGATCGTGGCGCGGAGTGTCCTCCATGAACCAGGCAAACATGCGGTCGTGATTGCCCAGAAGAGTAATCCAGTTCCGGCCAGCATCACGCCCGGCAATCAGGCGGTCGATCAGCCCGCGACTGTCAGGGCCGCGATCCACGTAATCACCAAGAAACACGATCTGCGCATCGGGGCCGCCATCGCTTTGGATCAGAGACAGCGCGCGGTCCAGTTCGGCCACCTGCCCGTGCAGATCACCAATGGCATAGACTGGCAATGTCATAGAATCCTCCGGCGGTATGAGTCAGCTCGCTTGTGACTCAGATTGCGAAATCAGAGAAGAAAGGACCCGGGTATTCGTATAACCGGGTCCTGAACTGTTCCTCAAACTCAACAGCCGCGATCAGGCGACGTCGAATTCCAGCGGTTTGATCTGCGTGAACAGACCTGTTTCGGCAAGCTTTGCCCGTGCTTCGGCCGGGACCGGTTCGTCGACATAGAGCAACGCAATCGCTTCGCCGCCAGCCTCTGTGCGGCCGAGGGTAAAATTGGCGATGTTAACGTTGTTCTCACCCATGGTCTGACCCAGCGTGCCGATGATGCCGGGCACGTCTTCGTTGGTGGTGTACAGCATATGAGCGCCGACCTCGGCATCGATATTGATGCCTTTGATCTGGATGAAGCGCGGCTTGCCATCGCTGAACACCGTACCCGCGATCGACCGTTCACGTTTGTCCGTTACGACCGTGACCTTGATATAGCCATCAAAAACACCTGACTTATCCTGATTGGTGGTCGAGATTTTGATCCCGCGTTCTTTCGCGACCACAGGGGCCGAGACCATGTTCACCTCGGGGTTGAACTTTTTCATGATCCCCGCGACCACCGAACAGTTCAGCGCAGCCAGGTTCATTTCAGCGGCCACACCGTCATAGAGGATGTTGATCGCCTTGACCGGTTCATCCGTCATCTGGCCGATGAAGCTGCCCAGATGACCTGCCAGCTTGATCCACGGCCCCATCAGCTTGGCTTCTTCCGCTGTCACGCTGGGCATGTTCAGCGCGTTCTCGACCGCGCCCGTCAGCAGGTAGTTCGAAATCTGTTCAGCCACCTGCAAGGCCACGTTCTCCTGCGCCTCGGTGGTCGCCGCACCCAGATGGGGCGTGCAGACCACGTTGGGCAGGTTGAACAATGCGTTGTCCTTGGCGGGTTCCTCGCTGAACACGTCAAAGGCCGCTCCGGCAACATGACCGGATTGCAGCATTTCGGCCAGAGCCACTTCATCGACCAGACCGCCACGGGCACAGTTGATGATCCGTACACCCTTTTTGGTTTTGGCCAGATTTTCGCGGCTCAGGATGTTGCGGGTCTGATCGGTCAGCGGCACATGCAGGGTGATGAAATCGGCGCGCGCCAGCAGTTCGTCCAGCTCGACCTTTTCGACGCCCATCTTGGACGCTTTCTCTTCGCCCAGATAAGGATCATAAGCGATGACTTTCATCTTCAGGCCCAACGCACGTTCGCACACGATGCCACCAATGTTACCGGCACCGATCACGCCCAGTGTCTTGTTGGTCAGCTCGATCCCCATGAACTTGGACTTTTCCCACTTGCCCGCATGGGTCGAGGTGCTGGCCTCGGGGATTTGCCGCGCCACGGCGAACATCATCGCGATGGCGTGTTCGGCGGTGGTGATCATGTTGCCGAAGGGTGTGTTCATCACGATCACCCCTTTTTTCGAGGCCGCCTCTTTGTCGACATTGTCGGTGCCGATCCCGGCGCGGCCGATGACCTTCAGCCTGTCGGCTTTTTCCAGAAGGGTCGGTGTAACCTTGGTTGCCGAACGGATGGCGAGGCCATCATATTGACCGATCACCTCGGCAAGCTTGTCTTTGTCTTTGCCCAGCTCGGGCATGAAATCCACGTCGATGCCGCGGTCGCGGAAAATCTGCACTGCGGTTTCGCTGAGATTGTCGGATACGAGTACTTTGGGAGCCATTTTGGTTGGTCCTTTGAATTCTTCAGAGGGTAGCGCGCTGACGCCCGCCTTACATCAGTGATGGGGTAGGCCGGGCTTCAGCCCGGCACATGAAACTCAGGCAGCCTGCGCCTGCGCTTTGATCTCGGTCGCAAAGGCCCATGCCAGCCAGGGCAGCATCGCCTGAATATCCGAGGTTTCAACCGTACCGCCGCACCAGATGCGCAGGCCCGCAGGCGCGTCGCGATAAGCGCCGATATCAAGTGCGATATTCTCGGCTTCAAGTCGCTTGGCGACTGCCTTGGCAAAGGCTGCACCGTCCTGAATACGCGCGTCGGTGAACTTCAGGCAGACCGAAGTGTTCGACCGTGTCGCCCCATCCTCTGCCAGGTTTGCGATCCAGCCGTTCTGGTCGCAGAACGCGTGTACCGCACCCGCATTGGCATCCGCACGCGCGATCAGCCCCTGCAATCCGCCCACCGATCGCGCCCAGTCCAGCGCAAAGAGATAATCTTCGACCGCCAGCATTGACGGCGTGTTGATCGTTGCCCCGGTAAAGATGCCTTCGATCAGTTTGCCGCCCTTGGTCAGGCGGAAAATCTTGGGCAGCGGCCATGCGGGGGTATAGCTTTCCAGCCGTTCAACGGCGCGCGGGCTGAGGATCAGCATCCCGTGGGCCGCTTCGCCGCCCAGCACTTTCTGCCAGCTGAAGGTTGTTACATCCAGCTTGTCCCAGGGCAGATCCATCGCAAAGGCCGCCGAGGTTGCATCGCAGATCGTCAGGCCCTGGCGGTCATCGGCAATCCAGTCGCCATTGGGTACCCGTACACCCGAGGTTGTGCCGTTCCACGTGAACACCACGTCATTTGCGAAATCGACCGAGGCCAGATCAACGATCTGCCCGTAATCCGCGGTCTTCACCTCGGCGTCGATCTTCAGCTGCTTGACCACATCGGTCACCCAGCCGGACCCAAAGCTTTCCCAGGCTAGCATCTCGACCTTGCGCGCACCCAGCAAAGACCACAGCGCCATTTCAACCGCGCCGGTGTCCGAGGCGGGAACGATGCCAATGCGGTAATCCGCCGGAATGCCCAGAATCTCGCGCGTGCCTTTGATGGCCGCCTTCAGCTTATCCTTGCCGACAGCGGCGCGGTGCGACCGGCCCAATGCGGCATCAGCCAGTTTTGTCAGGTCAAATGTGGGGGGTTTGGCACAGGGGCCCGAAGAAAAACGCGGATTTGCCGGCCGCGTCGCCGGTTGTTCGATCGTCATGTGTATTACCCTTCCAGATACACGCCCCTCGTTGGGGAGGGGTGTCCCACGGACAGACCTAGGGGGCCTTCGCACCTGCAGCAAGCAGAAAAGACGCTTTACCGGGTGAAAACGACATCTGAAACGGGCACAAATCAGAACACGCGTTTCCGATTGGCGAAAAACCCCGCCGATGTTTCGGCGGGGTTGGGTTATGTTACTCTGCGGCGTCTTCGTATGCGTCCATGGGTGGGCATGTGCAGACGAGGTTTCGGTCGCCGTATGCGTTGTCGACGCGGTTGACGGGGGACCAGTATTTGTCGACGCCCATGGAGCCCGGAGGGAAGCAGGCCTGTTCGCGGGTGTAGGGGCGGTCCCAGTCGCCGACCAGATCACGCACCGTGTGAGGGGCGTTTTTCAGCGGGTTGTTTTCCGCGTCGATCTTGCCGTCGATGATGTCCTGCGCTTCCGAGCGGATCGAGAGCATGGCGTCGCAGAAACGGTCGAGCTCGTCCTTGGGTTCGGATTCGGTGGGCTCGACCATCAGGGTTCCGGCCACCGGCCAGCTCATCGTGGGGGCGTGGAAGCCTGAATCGACCAGACGCTTGGCCACATCGTCGACGGTGACATGCGCCGCCTCATCCAGCGGTCTTGTGTCGAGGATGCATTCATGCGCCACCCGGCCCGTTTCCGACGTGTAGAGGATCGGATAGGCGTCCTTGAGCCGCGCCGCGATGTAGTTGGCGTTCAGGATCGCCACTTTGGTGGCCTGCGTCAGCCCCGCACCGCCCATCAGCAGCACATAGGCCCATGAGACGGGAAGGATCGAGGGCGAGCCGAATGGGGCCGCCGAGACCGGACCCACGGCGGTGCCATATTCCGGGTGGCCCGGCAGATGCTCGGCCAGATGCGCCTTGACGCCGATCGGACCCATGCCGGGGCCGCCACCGCCATGCGGGATGCAGAAGGTCTTGTGCAGGTTCAGGTGGCTGACATCGCCGCCAATGTCACCGGGGCGCGACAGGCCGACCATGGCGTTCATGTTGGCGCCGTCGATATAGACCTGACCGCCGTGATCATGGGTGATCTGGCAGACCTCCTGCACGGTGGTCTCGAACACGCCATGGGTCGAGGGGTAGGTGATCATGCAGGCGGCCAGATGGTCCGAATGCTTTTCCGCCTTTTCGCGGAAGTCAGTCAGATCGATGTTGCCCTTGTCATCCGATTTCACCGGCACAACCTGCCAGCCCACCATCTGCGCCGAAGCCGGGTTGGTGCCATGGGCCGAGGTCGGGATCAGGCAGACATTGCGCTGCCCTTCGCCACGGGCGAAGTGATAGTTGCGGATGGTCAGAAGGCCCGCATATTCGCCCTGCGCGCCCGAGTTGGGCTGCTGGCTGATTGCGTCATAGCCGGTGATCTGGCACAGCTTGTCGTTCAGGTCCGCAATCATCTCGTGATAGCCCCGCGCCTGATCTTCGGGCACGAAGGGATGCAGGTTGCCGAACTCGGGCCAGGTGACCGGGATCATCTCGATCGTGGCGTTCAGCTTCATGGTGCACGAGCCCAGCGGGATCATCGCCCGGTCCAGCGCCAGATCGCGGTCGGCCAGACGGCGCATATAGCGGGTGATCTCGGCCTCGGCCCGGTTCTTGTGGAAGATCGGGTGGGTCAGGTACTCGCTTTCGCGCAGCGCGTAATCCGGCAGGCGGTATTGCTTGTTCGAGCTGTCATCCTTGCGGTCGATGCCGAAGGCACCCCAGACCGCCTCGATGGTTTCGGGGCGGGTCTGTTCGTCCAGGCTGATGCCCACGCGGGTCTCGCCGACCTTGCGCAGGTTGACGCCACGGGCCACGGCGGCCTCCATCACCACGTTCTGCAGGTGGCCGACCTCGACCGTGATGGTGTCGAAGAACACTTCGGGTTCCACCGCAAAGCCCGCCTCTTCCAGACCGGCGGCCAGGCGCGAGGTCTTGCGGTGCACCGATTGCGCGATCGCCTTGATGCCGTCGGGTCCGTGATAGACCGCATACATCGAGGCAATGACCGCCAGCAGCGCCTGCGCGGTGCAGACGTTCGAGTTCGCCTTTTCGCGGCGGATGTGCTGCTCGCGGGTCTGCAGCGCCAGGCGGTAGGCCTTGTTGCCGCGGCTGTCGATGCTGACCCCGATGATCCGGCCCGGCATCGAGCGCTTCAGCTTGTCGGTGGTCGCCATATACGCGGCGTGCGGGCCGCCATAACCCATCGGCACGCCAAAGCGCTGGGTCGAGCCGATGGCGATATCCGCGCCCATCTCGCCGGGGGATTTCAGCAGCGCCAGCGACAGGATGTCGGCGGCGACAACGGCGATGGCGTTATGTTCATGCAGCGCCGCGATCTCGTTCGTGAAGTCGCGCACATGGCCATGGGTGCCCGGATACTGGAAGATTGCACCAAAGACGGCACCTGCATCCAGCTGATCGGGATCGCCCACCTGCACGTCGATGCCCAGCGGCTCGGCGCGGGTTTTGATGACCGCGATGGTCTGCGGATGGCAGTTGCGGTCGACGAAGAAGGCCGCGTTATTGGCCTTGGACCGGCCGCCGCGCTTGGCCATTGCCATGGCTTCTGCCGCGGCAGTGGCTTCGTCCAGCAGCGAGGCGTTGGCCACATCGAGCCCGGTCAGGTCGCTGACCATGGTCTGGAAGTTTAGCAGCGCTTCGAGCCGGCCCTGGCTGATCTCGGGCTGATAGGGCGTGTAAGCGGTGTACCAGGCCGGGTTTTCCAGGATGTTGCGCAGGATCGGCGCCGGGGTGGTGGTGCCGTAATAGCCCTGACCGATCAGCGAGGTCAGAACCTTGTTCTTGCCCGCCACCTGCTTCATGTGAAAGAGCGCATCGCGTTCCGTCATCGCCGGGCCCCAGTCCAGCGGCTCCTTCTGCCGGATCGCGGGCGGGACGGTGGCGTCGATCAGCTGGTCCAGCGTCTTGAAGCCGATCACCTGCAGCATGTCGCGCATCTCGGTGGGCGACGGGCCGATGTGGCGGCGATTGGCGAAGTCATAGGCTTCGTAGTCGGTCAGTTTGAAGGCCATTGCAGCGCTCCTCAAAGAATGTCTCGCCCGGCCGCTCTGGCAGATGCCTCCGGCGGGAGTATTTGGAAAAAGATGAAGCGGGGAGCCCCGGTCTCTGGGGCTCCGGGCCGGATTTAGCCGATGAAGGCCTTGTAGCCGGCTTCGTCCATCAGATCTTCCAGCTGCGCGGCATCGGCGATCTTGATCTTGTAGATCCAGGCCTCGCCTTCGGGGTCGTCGTTCAGCGCGCCGGGATTGTCGGCCAGCGCCTCGTTCACCTCGATAATCTCACCATCAACCGGCGCGTAAAGCTCGGAGGCGGCCTTGACGGATTCGATCACGCCGATCTCGCTGTCCTTGTCGAACTCGTCGCCCACTTCCTGCTGCTCGACAAAGACCACCTCACCCAGCTGCTCGGCCGCGTGTTTGGTGATGCCCAGCGTGGCCGTGTCGCCTTCGACCGCCAGCCATTCATGCTCTTCGGAATAATAGGTTGCCATGGTGTCTCTCTCCTGACTTCAACGCTTGTAATTCTGTTTGACGAAGGGCAGCGCCACGATCTGCGCCGGTTGCGCCTTGCCCCGGATGATCAGGTTGACCTTCTCGCCCGGCTCGCCATGGCCCGCGGACACATAGCCCATTGCAACCGGGCCGCCGACCGTGGGGCCAAAGCTGCCCGAGGTGATCTGACCGATGGTGTTGCCCTCAAGGCATTGCACCTCGACCCCCTGACGCGCGGGCGCGCGGCCGTCGGGCTTGATGCCCACCAGCTTGCGCGCAGGCCCCTCGGCCAGTTCGCGCTGCACACGTTCCGCACCCGGAAAGCCGCCTTCTTCCTTGCGGCGTTTCTGCATCGCCCAGCCAAGGCCGGCCTCGACCGGCGAGGTGCTCTGGTCAATGTCATTGCCGTACAGGCACAGACCCGCCTCCAGCCGCAGGCTGTCGCGCGCGCCCAGACCCGCCGGTTCGCAATCCTCATGCGCCAGGAACGCCCGGGTAATCTCGATCGCCTTGTCTTCGGGGATCGAGATCTCGTACCCGTCCTCACCCGTGTAGCCCAGCCGCGAGATGCGGCATTCGACACCCAGGATGTCAGCAATCGTGGTTTCCATGAACTTGAGGTCGCACGCCGCAGGGCAGAGCGCGCCCACCACGTCCTCGGCCTTGGGACCTTGCACGGCCACCAGCGCGCGGTCGAAGATCTCGGTCACTTCGACACCTTCGAGATTGTCGCGCATATGCGGAATGTCCTGATGGCGCAGCGCCGCGTTCACGACCACAAAGTAATGATCCCCCGCATTCGACACGATCAGGTCATCCATGATCCCGCCTTCGGCATTGGTGAAGAACCCGTACCGCGCCTTGCCGTCCTTCAGCGTCGCAAAAGCCTGCGGGCACAGAGCTTCCAGCTTCGCGCCCACATTCTCGCCCCGCAAAATCACCTGACCCATATGCGACACATCAAACAACGCCGCCTTCTCGCGGCACTGCTTATGCTCGCCCATGATCCCCAGCGGATACTGAACTGGCATCTCCCACCCGGCAAAATCAACCATCTTGCCGCCCAACTCAACGTGAAGCCCATACAACGGCGTGCGTCTAATCTCGGTCATCTTGGATACCTTTTCGTATCTTTCGGTTTCGAACGCATTCCCGTCAGTCTGCCCCACGCTATCAATTTTGCAAGGATTCCGGTCAACTTGCGAAACAGAGTACCGCCTGTGGGACAAGTCTGTATACGGGCGTATGCATCCTTTGCGTTCCTATAGGAAACTTTTTTCCGTTAGGCAACATTGGTCTTTTGACTTTTGCATGGGTTTGCCGATCACAGTTTCGAGCGCGACGATAACACCAGACAAACCAACCGCAATGGCCTGTAAAAACAGTATTTTACCCGCACCTTATCGCACCCGCCCTTCAAGTGACTGCACTGCGAGATCCAGCACCCTCAGCCCGGCCACAAGATCGCTTTCGGCGGTATCTTCGGAAAAATCGTGGCTTATACCGTTGATTGAGGGCACAAACAGCATCGCAACAGGCATCAGGCGCGACACGTTTGTGGCATCGTGCAGCGCGCCCGACGGCATCCTGCGCCACCTGCCGGGGGCCACCTGTTCGGCACCGTGTTCCAGCGCCACGCGCAGGGTCTGATCCATCGTGACAGGTTCCAACCCAAGCAAAGGGCCGTAGGTCAATACCATGTCCCGTTCCCTGGCTACTTCCTGGGCTGAGGTACGGATGATCTCCTCCATCCGCGACAGCCGATCCGGATCGCCATCGCGCCACTGCATCGAGAACCGCGCCCGACCCGGCACGATGGACGACGCATTGGGGTGAAGGTCGACCCGCCCGATGGTCCAGACGGTTTGCGGTGTCACCACGTTGCGAAACCGTTCGTTGAGGCGCGTGCTGAACAGTGACAACGCCTGAAACGCATCGCGGCGCAAATGCATCGGCGTGGTGCCCGCGTGATTCTGCTGCCCTTCGAAAGTGACCGACATGTCCCGGATGCCGACGATATCGGTAACGACGCCGATCTGCTCGTTCGCAGCGTCCAGAGAGGGGCCCTGTTCGATATGCATCTCGACAAAGCCACTGAACCGCGCGGGATCGACAAAACCCTGCGACAGGTTCGCCATGGAAGATCTGGCCTCACCAAAGCTGACGCCGGCACCGTCGGTCAACACATCGGCCTTGTCCAGCGGCAGACCGCCGGACCAGACCGCCGAGCCCGTGGTCACACCGAACCGGCCTTCTTCATCCTGAAAACTGACGACCGAGATCGGCTGGTCGCTGGACCGCGCGATCTCCAGCGCGGCAATCACGCCGAGCGCGCCGTCCAGCCAGCCGCCTTCGGGCTGGCTGTCGGAATGCGACCCCATGAGCAGAGAACGGCCAGGCGCCAGCCCGAACAGGTTGCCGACCGGGTCGAAATGCGGTGTCAGACCTGCGTCGGCCATACGGTCCGCCAGCCATTGGCGCGCCGCGATATCCGCTTTTGAATAGGCCGGGCGGATGACTCCTTTGCCCACACCCGAGGCACCGAATTCACGCAGCTTGTGCAGATCATCCAGAAAACGCGTGTGATCGACGGCCATGAATCCCTCCGGGCGCAGTTGGTCAGGGCGACCATAGCCAGAAACCGGACAGCTGCGAATGTTTTTCCGGCGAGATCAAGAAACCCCTCTGGTCCCGGCAAGGAACCTGCCCTAAGACTTCGGCGCAAGAGGGAGCGACATGTCACATATCACATTGGTGCGCCACGGGCAGGCAAACACGACAGCGCGCGACGAAGCAAGCTATGACAAGCTGAGCGATCTGGGCCATCAACAGGCCCGCTGGCTGGGCGCGCATCTGCGTGACACCCGCAGCCACTATACACGCGTCTATTGTGGCACCCTGACCCGCCACACCGAGACGGTCACCAGCATGGGATTGACCGATTCTGTCTACGACGCACGGCTGAACGAGATCGAGTATTTCACCCTTGCACAGTTATTCGAAGAACAGCATGGCGTCGAAATCCCGACCGATCGAGAGGGATTTGTCGAACACTTGCCCAAAACCTTCGCGGCCTGGGCCAGCGGAAAGATCGAGAACGCTCCGGAAACCTTCGAGGCGTTTGAAGCCCGCGTCCGCGATGCGCTGCACGAGATCGGGACCGAGGGCGGACCGGCCATCGTCGTGACCTCGGGCGGGTTGATCTCGATGGTGGTGCGGCAGGCGATGGGGTTGGACATCCCGTCGATGGCGCGGGTGGCCCTTGCCATCATGAACACGTCGATGCATCGTCTGCACCCGATTGGCGCGCAGCTGAGCCCGGTCCTGTTCAATGCGGTGCCGCATCTGGAAGCACCTGACCGGCAGTTTGCGCAGACCCACCTGTAGGAAGCAGATTGGAGATCCCCGATGCAGCTTTATTACGCACCCCGAACCATCTCGGTCGCTGTTGCGATTGCTCTGGAAGAGGCCGGACTGGACTATGAAGCAATCAAGCTGGACTTTGCCGATGGGGAACAGACAAAACCGGCCTACAAGCAGATCAATCCCAAGGGGCGCGTTCCGGCGCTGGTGGTCGATGGCGGCATCCTGACCGAGACCGGCGCGTTGCTGGAATATATTGCGGTCAAGGCACCCGAGGCCGGGTTGGTACCAGCTGATCCGGTCATGGCCGCCCGCATGCGTGAGGTAATGTTCTATCTGGCCTCGACCATGCATGTGAACCACGCCCACAAGCTGCGCGGGCATCGCTGGGCCGATAAGAAATCCAGCTGGAAAGACATGACGGACAAGGTCGCGCAGACGATGACTGCATCTTGCGACTATATCTCGTCAAACGGGCTGCGCGGGCCGTTTGTTCTGGGGGACGCGTTCTCTCTGGCCGATGCCTATCTTTATGTGGTTTGCAGCTGGCTGGAAGGCGACGGCGTCGATGTCTCGGCCTTTCCCAGGATCATCGCCTTCCGCGAGGCGATGGAGGCACGGCCTTCGGTTCAGGCGGTGCGCGCTGCCGGGATGCTCTGACAAAAGGAACTAAGATGACACATCTCTGGGTCAGGGCGGAACAGCGCCCGAACGAGGAACGGGTGGGGCTGACACCCGAAGGAGCCGCAGCACTGATCGCCGCAGGTATCCGCGTGACGGTTGAGGAAAGCCATGTCCGCGCCATTCCGATTGATGGCTACAAGGACGCTGGCTGTGCAATCGCGGCTGAGAATTCGTGGCCCGAGGCCCCGCTGGATGCGATCATCTTTGGCCTCAAGGAACTGCCCGAAGATGGCACCCCCCTGCCCCATCGCCACATCATGTTCGGCCATGCCTATAAGGGCCAGCATTCGGGTCGTGCGCTGCTGGAGCGGTTCAAGGCCGGGGGCGGCACGCTTTATGATCTGGAATATCTGGTGAGCGAAGATGGCCGCCGCGTTGCCGCCTTTGGTTACTGGGCCGGGTATGCCGGTGCTGCGGTAACGCTCAAGACGTGGGCGGCACAGCAACGGGGCGAGGCATGCCCGCCGGTTGGGGTGTATGCAGGCAAAGACGTTCTGAACTCTGAATTGCTGGCCGAGTTGGACGCCACCGGAGCCCCACGCCCCCGCGCCATCGTGATCGGTGCACTGGGTCGCGTGGGTACGGGGGCCGCAGACCTGTGCGACGCGATGGGCGTCGACGTCACCAAATGGGACATGGCGGAAACCGCCAGCGGCGGACCGTTTCCGGAAATTCTGGACCACGACCTGTTCCTGAACTGCATCTTCGCGCGCCCCGGAACCCCGGTCTTTGTTCCGCGTGAGGCGTTGACTGCCCCGCGCAACCTGACTGCTATCGGCGATGTCGCCTGCGACCCGGACAGTGATTACAACCCGGTGCCGGTCTATGACCGTGCAACCACATGGGACGCGCCCGCTTTGCGCGTGGCAACCGATCCGGTGATGGACGTGATGGCCATCGATAACCTGCCGTCGATGCTGCCGGTCGAAAGTTCGGAAGATTATGCGGCACAGCTTTTGCCGTCGCTTCTGACCCTGACCGATCTGGACAGCGGCGTCTGGGGTCGGGCAGAAGCAACTTACAAAACACATATCGAAGGGATCTGAGCGATGACGATTCACTGGTGTGGCACCGGCCTGTCGGCCATCCCCGGCCTGCGCCGCCTGATCGAGGGCCGTCACAAGGTCACTGTCTGGAACCGGACGGTCGAAAAAGCCAGGGCCGAGGTTGGGGACCTGACCAACGATATTCGCGCCTTCGACATCGACGCTCTGGGTGATGTGCTCGAGAAGGGCGACGTGATAGTGTCCATGCTGCCGGGCGACTGGCACGTACCACTGGCGGAACTGGCGATTGCGAAACAGGCCAATTTCGTTTCGTCATCGTATATCGCGCCCGAAATGCGCGAACTGGACGACAAGGCGCGCGAGGCCGGTGTGGCGCTGGTCAACGAAGTTGGTCTGGATCCGGGCATCGACCACCTGATGGCCCATGCACTGGTCGATGACTATCGCGCCTCGGATGCGTTCGATCCGCAAAACCACCTGAGCTTTATTTCGTATTGCGGTGGCATTCCCAAGATCCCGAACCCGTTCCGCTACAAGTTCAGCTGGTCGCCGATGGGTGTGCTCAAGGCGCTGCGGTCGCCGTCGAAGTCGATCCGCGACTATGCCCCGCTGGACGTTGCCCGTCCGTGGGATGCGATCAGCAGCTATATCGCGCCGCTGCCAACGCCGGAAAGTTTCGAGGTCTATCCCAACCGCGACTCGATCCCGTTCAAGGCGCGGTACCAGTTCGAGGATCACTGGCCAGTCAGAGAATTCGTCCGCGGCACCCTGCGCCTGAACGGTTGGGCGGATGCGTGGTCGGATGTGTTCCGTGAAATCGAAACCCTGTCGGGTCCGGAAGGGGATGCGCGTCTGAAAGAGATGTCTGACCAGTTCTGGAGCGAAAACGCCTATGACGAAGGTGAGCCCGACCGCGTTGTGCTGTGTGTTGGACTGAAAGCCGAGAAAGACGGCGTTCCTGTATGGCACAAGACCTATGTCATGGACGCCTGGGGCGATGAGCGCGGCACAGCAATGGCGCGTCTGGTATCGATCCCGGTTTCACTTGCCGTCGAGGCCGTTTTGAACCGCGCCATCCCGGCAGGCGTTCACGCAGCCCCGAGCGACCCAAAACTAGTACAGGGCTGGATGGCCGAGATCGACAGGTTGGCCCAGCACTTGCAGATCGTGGATCATACGGCCTGATCGCACGAAAAAAGCCATTCCAGAGTTTCTGGAATGGCTTTCATTGTTCTTCTTCAGGCATGGTAAACTCGTCTGGATTTCTCTGAAGGTATCTTCAGATATAGCGCTCGATGGTGTCTTCGACATCGCTGCGGTTGATGCCAAGCTCTGCCAGCTGATGGTCGGTCAGGCCGTTCAGATGCTGAGCGGCCCGAACGATATCCGGGCTGATGGCTCGAATGCGCATGGCGCGATCAAACAGCAACAAGGCGCTGGCGGCCGGGGTCGGTTGATTGGTTGAGGGGATAAAGTCAAACATACTGATTACCTCACGCAAGGGTTGCGAAACTTTCGGGTCACTGCTGGTAGGGTGCGTTGTGATACACGCTGTGATAAGCGCGCCGACGGATCTGGTCGCGGGGAATGCCGATATCGTTCAGCTGCTTGTCGCTGAGCTTTTCCAGCTTCCGAACGGTTTTTGAGAAAATCTGACGTCGGAAATGTTCAACTTTTGCGTCGGCATATTTGGCAAAGAGGCCGTCCAAGAGGCCCTTATGAGTGTCAATCGTCTGTGCATGGGTCATTGCTGGTTCCTCCGAAATTTGAGTTGCTTGGTTGTGATAGCTTCAAATAAGGGAGGTCACCGTTAAGGCCGCCAGTCGGAATCATTAAAGTTTGTTGAGATGACGCGTGCAGCTATTCGCGGCCGGTCCGCCCTACCTGTTCCTCACTTACAGGAGTGCCCGCGCAGCGGAAGGCGCGTTGGCCTTGGTATCCGACGCTGGCGACCAACGCACAAGTCTGTTTTTGGGTGATGCCGCCGAAGGGCCTACATCAGATCGTTTTCTACGTCTTCCGCAGATATTCCCAGTGCGTCCAGACCATTCTCAAGGTGGTCAGACATGTGCGGTGTTCCGATCAGGTAGTCTGCACAGGGGGTCGAAGCCTCGGACTTGGCGGTGGCGATGGCCTCGGCCAGATCTTCCGCGAAAAAGCTCTCGCGCCCGATCCACATGATGGCAACCAGTTCGGCCTGCTCGTCTTCGCTCATGCGGTCGATGAATGCCCGCAACTCGCCCTCGGCCCGGTTCAGTTCGCGGCCCATCATGGCGACCTGGGCGACTTTTCTTGCCGAGATTTCCAACATCTCTTCCACTCCTCGTGTTCGCGGTTGTTACGCCATCACAACCACCGACAGCGGCCTGCGTCTTTGATCTTGAACAAACAAGTGGATCAGCGCCGCGATCGAAATGTCCCAATAAAGTGATCCGGCTTGGGGCGTGCGCCGTAATGTGGTTATGTTTACCCAGACCAATACAGCGACCTTGGACGGACCAGCGGTTGAAACACCCGCCCCTCAACCTTGGCGCATCAACAAACACATCAAGGGTAGGCGGGTGAACGACATCAACGGCAAGCGCGAGACCAGGGCCGAATGGGTGGACCACGTCAGACGCATCCGGGATGCGCAGGATCAGGCGGCATTTGCCGATCTGTTCCAGCACTTCGCGCCGCGTATCAAGGCCTTTCTGATGAAGTCAGGGGCTGATGCCGCCATGGCAGAAGAGTGCGCGCAAGAGGTGATGGCGACCTTGTGGCACAAGGCCCACCTGTTCGATCCGACGCGTGCCACTGTGGCCACGTGGGTGTTCACCATCGCACGGAACAAGCGCATTGACGTGCTGCGCAAGCAACGCCGTCCTGAACCCGAGGATCTGGGTTGGGGTCCCGAGGCAGAGCCCGATCAGGATGACGTCATCGCGCTGCAACAGGAAACCGCGCAACTGCGCACCGCCTTGCAGGCGTTACCGGATGCGCAGCGGGACCTGATCGAGAAGGCGTATTTCGGCGACCTGAGTCACCGGGAAATAGCGTCACAAACCGGATTGCCACTGGGAACTATCAAGTCACGGATACGGCTGGCGCTGGATCGCTTGCGCCACGCGATGAATTGAGATGAGTAAGATGAACAAGTTGATCAAACATCACCTGATAGATGACCTGCTGATGGCCTATGCCGCAGGCAACCTGCCCGAAGCCTTCGATCTGATGGTCGCCACGCATCTGTCCCTATGCGACCACTGCCGTGCGCGCGCAGAAAGCTATGACGCCGTTGGCGGGCAAGTTCTTGACAAGCAGAGTGAGGCAGTCAGCATGAGCGAAACCTCTCTGGCGGCCACGATGGCTTTGATCGCCAAGGGTGCTCCGGCGCCCAAGCCCGTTCGCCCGGGATGTGCAGTTCTGCCGGCCCCGTTGCAGGATTACGTGGGTGGAACAGTCAAGGACATCCGCTGGAGGCCGATTGGCATGGGCGTCAAACAGGCGATCCTGCCGACCACTAAAGACGCCACCGCCCGATTGCTGTTCATCCCAGCCGGTGCCGCCGTACCGGATCATGGCCATAACGGCATGGAGCTGACAATGGTTCTGCAAGGGGCTTTCTCGGACGAGGTTGACCGCTTTGCCCGCGGCGATGTCGAGATCGCTGACGAGGATCTTGAACATACGCCTGTGGCGGATATCTCGGAAGACTGCATTTGTCTGGCGGTTACGGATGCGCCGCTGAAATTCAACAAGCTGATGCCGCGCCTGTTCCAGCCCTTTCTGCGTATCTGAACGCTTGCAGGCGCTGGCCCATCAGAACCGGCCCGGTGCCGGTTCAGTTTTTCAACAGGATCCTCAGCCTTCGTGACGCGCCAGAGGTACAACCTCTGTTTCAGTATCGGGCGCGATTTCTTCGAAGTCGAAATTATCCAACCGCTGCGCCCGGCGGCCGGCCTTTTCGGCACTGATCTTGATTTCCGAGATATCCTTGGCCGCCTGACCGAAGTGACGGTCGAGGTTTGAAACGCGGTCACCCAGACGGTCCACATCCTTGTGCAGCAATCCCAGTTCTTTGCGGATCGCACCGGCCTGTTCACGCATGCGCGCATCTTTAAGGATCGCCCGCATCGTGTTCAGCGTGGCCATGCAGGTGGTGGGAGAGACGATCCAGACCCGTGCGGAGAACCCTTCGCGCACCACATCGGGCAGGCGGGCGTGCAGCTCGGCATAGATCGCTTCGGACGGGACGAACATCAGGGCACCGTCAGCGGTTTCCCCTTCGAGGATGTATTTCTCGGAAATGGCCTTGATATGCACTTTCACGGCAGCGCCAAAAGCCCGCAGGCATCTTTCAACATCTGCCTTGGTCTGCGCGGCGGCAAGTGCTTCGAAATCCTCAAGCGGGAATTTCGCGTCAATCACGATCGGGCCAGGCGGGTTAGGCAGATGCACCAGGCAATCCGCGCGCCTGCCGTTCGACAAGGTGGCTTGCAGCGAATAGCTGTCCGCGGGCAGTGCCTTGGACACGATATCGTTCAGCTGAATCTCACCAAACATCCCGCGCCGCTGCTTGTTCGACAGGATATCCTGAAGGCTGAGAACATCGCCCGAAAGTTTCGTGATATTGTCCTGCGCCTTGTCGATGGCGGCCAGACGTTCCTGCAGCTGCGTCAGTGATGTCGCCGTCTGTTTTGACGAACCGTGCAGGGTTTCCTTCATCCGTTCCTGCATCTCGGCCAGCGCGCGGGCCGATTTCATCGCGTTATCCGCTAGCCGGTCATTCATCTGCTGCTGGACCGAGGACAAGCGTGCCTCGACCGTCTGGATCACCTGTACCTGCGCGTTGGCTTGCGTGTCCGAAACATGCTGCAAGCCGCCGCGCAACTGTTCCTGCCCCTGCCCCAGCTGCTGCACATGCTGACCCAGAAGCGCCATCTGCCGCGCCAGCGGTTCCGCCATCCGGGCCGAGCGATTAGCGGCGCGCAACGACAGGAACAGCAGTAGCAGGATCAGCGCAACTGTTCCGCCCACGATAAGAACAACCGGGTCATCCAGTGCATATTCTGTTCCTGCAATCTTGATCATGTCGCCTCGAATGTTCTTGTTTTATTCTTACTAACCTGCAGTGGCCAATGGATCAACTGCGCCCGAACAGGCGTTCGATGTCGCTTAGCTTCAGTTCCACATATGTTGGTCGCCCGTGATTGCACTGGCCGGAATGCGGCGTCGCCTCCATCTCGCGCAGCAGCGCGTTCATTTCCTCGGCCCGCATACGGCGGCCGGACCGAACCGAGCCGTGGCAGGCAACCCGGCTGAGAATCGCCTCGATCCTTGCCTGCACCATCTGGCTTTCGCCCTGTTCGGCCAGTTCGTCGAGGATATCCAGGATCATCGCGCGCGCATCGACCTCGCCCAGAATGGCCGGGGTTTCGCGCACGGCAATGGCGCCTCCGCCAAAGGGTTCGATGGTCAGCCCCAAACGGGACAGGTCATCACAGACAGCCATCAGACGGGCGCAGTCACCTTCGGACAACTCAACAATCTCAGGGATCAAAAGCGCCTGCGCCGCAACGCCCGTCTTGGCCATCTGTGTTTTCAGCTTTTCATAGACCAGCCGTTCATGCGCGGCGTGCTGATCAACGATCACCATTCCATCGGCAGTCTGGGCGATGATGTAGTTTTCATGCACCTGTCCGCGCGCGGCGCCCAGTGGAAGATTCTGGGCATCAGGCTCCTGACCCTGCGAAGCGGGTGCAACCGGGATCGGATCGACAATGCTGCCGCTGTAATCATGCGCCAGTTCCGCAAAACCCGGAGCCTGTGCCCGGTACGCAGCCTGGCGCGCTGCAGGCGACGGGCGATCCATCTGATAGACCCGCGCTGGTGCAGACTGCGCGGGTTCCGGTCGCATTGCACCCAAGGTCGCATTGGCCACGGTCGAGGACGCGCGATGCCCGGCCTCTGCCAATGCGTGGCGCAGGCTGGATACGATAAGCCCGCGCGCAACGCCGGGATCGCGGAACCGGACCTCGGACTTGGCAGGGTGAACGTTCACGTCAACCAATGTCGGGTCGCAGTCGATGAACAATGCCGCAGCCGGGTGACGGTCCCGGCTTAGGAAATCGAAATAAGCCGCCCGTAAAGCGCCGGTCAGCATCTTGTCGCGCACGGGACGCCCGTTGACAAAAAGGTACTGCGCCACCGCAGCGCCACGGGAATAGGTCGGCAGGGCCGCATAGCCAAAAAGCCTGAGGCCGTCGCGCGAGGCATCGACCCGCAGCGCATTCTCAGCAAACTCGCGCCCGATCACACGGGCAAGACGGGCGTGCAAGGCGTCAAACAGGTCGCCATTCTCGCGATCCGCGCGGAAGATCACGCGGCCTACGCCACCGCCCGAGACATCGCGCAGGGTAAATGTGACGGATGGCTCAGCCATCGCCAGCCGCTTCACCATGTCCGTGATCGCCTGCGCCTCGGCCCGATCGGTGCGCATGAATTTCAGCCGGGCGGGGGTGGCGAAGAACAGATCGCGCAGCTCGACCACCGTGCCCGCGCGCAGGGCGGCAGGCTTGACCGAACCCATCTTGCCACCCGCGACATGGATCTGCGCCGCATCCAGACCCGGCGCACGGCTGGTTATGGTCAGGCGTCCGACAGCCCCCAACGAAGGCAAGGCTTCGCCTCGAAACCCGAAGGTGTGGATATTCAGCAGATCCGATCCGTCGATCTTTGATGTGGCATGGCGCGACAGGGCAAGCGGCAAATCTTCAGCCGGGATACCGCACCCATCGTCGGTCACGCGGATCAGCGTCTTTCCCCCGTCGGCGATTTCGACGGCTACACGCGTGGCCCCGGCATCCAGTGCATTCTCGACCAGTTCCTTGACGGCCGAGGCCGGGCGTTCCACCACTTCACCCGCCGCAATACGGTTGATCGCAGCATCGTCAAGCTGTCTGATCACGGGGCGATTTTCGCTGATATTGGGGTTTGTCTGCGCCATACCCCTAGACCTAGCACAACCGCGCACGATTCTACCACCGGTTTGAGCATGTCTTCTGTTCGGAAAGGGGCACCCGGACAGCTGTGAATGAATCCCATTCCGTACCATCCGGGCGTACCAAAGTGAGTGGTGTGTTCAGCTAGTCAATGGGCAGCCCTCTAGCATGAGACTTCCCAAAAATCTGCTTAAGATTAACCTTAACGGCATCTGGGCAGAGTTTGGCCGATGACGCTCGGGCATCTGCGGCAGGAAAATGCCGTCTCAGGCTGATGTCTGAACACCAACACGTGTGCGGCATGGGCCAAACATGGCCGCCAGCGCCAGGATCAGCCCGGACATCGTTGCGATCATCCCTGCCGCACTGACCGCATCCGCTGCGCCCAGCCACAGGGGCCCGTATCCTGCCAGCACATACCCTGTCACGGCAGAGGTTATAGCGATCACGACGCTCCAGCCAATCTGCGCCTCAAGCCGGTTGGTCAGCATCCGCGCGGCTGCCGGAGGGCAGATAAACATCGCGATCACGATGATCGAGCCTACCGCGTCAAAAGCGGCAACCGCCGCGATAGCCGCAGTGATGACGAGCGCCATGCCCAGAAGTCCCGTGCGAATACCAATCGTGCGGGCGAAACCTTCGTCAAAGGTGGATATTTTCAGCGGTCGCCAGAACAGCCATGTAAACAGCATCACACCCACCAGTGTCAGCGCAATACGGGGCAGTTCCGGGGGCAATCCGGCAAGGGCCTGAGCGTCAAGCAACGAAGACCACCCGGTCGCGTCCAGCCAGATCAGGCTTTCGAGATTGCCATAAAGCGCATGTTCCACATCCAGATGCACGGTTGACGTATCCGTCTGCTCAAGCAGCAGAACGCCTGCCGCGAACATTGTGGTAAAGACCACGCCCATGGCGGCCCCGGGTTCGATCTGCCCCAGTCGGCGAATGGCCTCGATCAGGACAACAGCCAGAACCGCGGCCCCGGCCGCGCCCAACATCATCGGCCAAGTGGATATGGCACCTGTCAGCAGGAACGCAACAACGATACCCGGCAGCACCACATGGCTGATCGCATCGCCGATCAGCGCCTGTTTTCGCAACACAAGAAAGTTGCCGGGCAAGGCACAGGCGATGGCCGCAAATGTTCCGATCAGCAGCGGCGTCAGAGACAGCGGGACGAATTCTTCACCACTCATGCCGGTATCCCTTGCGGTCCGCCAATCTGGCGGTCGATCTCATCAATCTGGTCCCGTGTCAGAACGGTTTCGATATCGCGCAACCCGTCATAGAGCGCAGCTGTCGCCTCGTGCGCCTGATCGGCACGCACGATTTCCCATCGCTTTTCATCCCGCAGGGCTTTGGCCGCGCGGGCCTTGCCGGTGTCCGTCGCCACGCCATCCGCCCGGACCAGCCCGGCACGCCGCAGCAAACGCAAGGTCAGGGGCTCATAGATCTTCTGCCCTTGCGCCATCGCCAGAAGCCCCTGACGAATATGCACTCGGCGCTGAAACCGCAGATGCCGCAGCACTGCCGCCAGAACGCCGCGCATCGGGGCGAAGAAGAGGGAGGCGAGGAAAAAGGCAAAGCTGACCAGCACGATAATCGGGCCGGTTGGAAGATTGGGCGCAGATGCGGATATGGCAGCGCCGATATATCCGGCCAGACCACCGGCCAGCCCGGCCAACAGAACAACGCGTTCCGAGCGGTCAGACCAGAACCGGGCGGTCACTGCCGGAATGATCAGTAAAGCCACGATCAGGATCAGGCCGACGATTTTCAGGCCGACCACGGTCACGGCCATGACCAGCCCCATCATGGCCAGATCGATACGATGCACCGGCAACCCGCGCGCCGCTGCATATTCGGGGTCGAATGCGACAAGGGTCATCGGACGGCGGATGATCAGCACCAGAGCCAAGGTCAAGGCGCCACCAAGTGCGATGATCACCGCATCGGCCCACAGCATTCCGGCGGTCGAACCCAACAGGAAACCTTCCAGCCCGGCCTGACGGCCAACCCCCATGGTTTGGATGACCGTCAGCAGCACGATCCCAAAGCCGAAGAACACAGACAGGATCGCACCGATCGCGGCGTCCTCAGCCAGGCGGGTACGCCGTGTCAGCCAGTTCATGCACAACAGACCAACCCAGGCTGAAATTGCGGACCCAACCAGCAGGCCCGGCAGGTTGCGCCCGTCCCCGCCCAGAGCGACCAGCACCATGAATGCGATACAGACGCCCGGCAGGGTTGCATGGCTGATTGCGTCGCTGACAAGGGCGCGCTTGCGCAGAAACAGGAATGTCCCCGTTACGCCCGCCGACACGCCCAGCAATGTCGCACCGATGGCTACCAGCGTGGCGTTATAGCCAAGCTGAAGGGTCAGAGCATCCCAAAGCATGAGTTATCCCAGCGCGCGTGAAATCTGATCGATCTGTGCCGTTGCCAACCTGCCACCATAGGCCGATTGCAGCGTTTCGGCAGTGAACGCCTCGGCCACCGGCCCTTCGGCCACCTTGCGGGTGTTGATCAGGAAAACGTGGTCGAAATAGTCGGTCACGGTGGCCAGATCGTGATGCACGACAACGACTGTCTTACTGGACTCTTTCAGTGATTTCAGCACCGCGATGATGGCTTTTTCAGTAGCAGCGTCGACACCGGCAAACGGCTCGTCCAGCAGATACAGATCAGCATCCTGAGCCAGAGCACGCGCCAGAAACACACGCTGTTGCTGGCCACCGGACAGCTGGCCAATCTGGCGATCCGCGAAATCGCGCATTCCGACACGGTTCAGGCAATCCATCGCACGGGCCTTGTGGCGCGCGCGCAAGCGGCCCAACAGGCCCAGTTCACGCGACAGACCCATCAGAACCACGTCGATCACCCGTGTCGGGAAATCCCAGTCCACACTGGCACGTTGGGGAACATAGGCGACACGTGCGCGTTGCGAATTCAGCGGCTGACCAAATACTGTCACCTGCCCCGACAATGGCGTAACGATGCCCAGCGCCGCCTTGAGCAGCGTTGATTTTCCAGCGCCGTTTGGCCCGATAATGGCGGTCATCGCGCCGGGCGTAACCGTCATATCAACCGAAAAGACCGCAGGTTTCTGTCCGTAGGAAACCGTCAGCCCCCGCACAGCCAGAGGGCTGTTATCCAGGTTTTGTTCCTGGACCGTCACACCTTCGTTGCTGATCAGCCCCAGCATCTCTCAGAACCCCGCTGACAGTTTGCTGTTCATGCCGCGATCGGGAACTTCTCCGCCCAATGCGCCTGCGATGACGGTGATATTGTGATCCAGCATCCCGATGTAAGTGCCTTCGTAGGTGCCATCCTCGCCCATGGCGTCCGAGAACAACTCGCCCCCGACCTTCACCTCGTGCCCTTTGGCGGCGGCCCCTTCGATCAGCGCGCGGATCGACCGGTCAGAAACCGAGCTTTCGACGAAGACCGCCGTGATCCGGCGATCAACCAACAGGTCAACCAACTCTCCGATCCGGTTCAGGCCCGCCTCGGATTGGGTCGAGATGCCCTGAATGCCCAGAACCTCGAACCCGAAACTTTCGCCGAAATAGCCAAAGGCGTCGTGGGCGGTGACCAGAACCTTGTTGTGATCCGGTACCGAAGACAAGGTTTCCTCGGCATAGGCCGTCAGACGATCTATGTCCGCCAGATGGGCTTGTGCATTGGCGGCAAAAACCTCGGCTGCTTCGGGGCGGGCTTCGGTCAGGGCGCGCTGCACCTCCACAACAACCTCGCGCCACAGCACGGGCGTCATCCATAGATGCGGATCATACTTGTCGGCATAATTGTCGTGCGCGCGCAGCCTGGACTTGTCTACGCCTTCTGCAACCGCAATAACGGTCCGTTTCCGCTCAAGATCATGAAAGAAGTCTTCCATTTGCGCTTCGAGATACAGGCCGTGCCACAGAACCAGGTCTGCTCGGGTCATCGCCACAATATCGCTGCGCGTCTGGCGATAGGCATGGGGATCAACGCCGGGGCCCATAAGCCCTCTGACCTCAACCAGATCACCACCGACCTGACGCGCCGCATCTGCAATCATGCCCGTTGTGGCCACCACTTTCAGCGGTGCCCCGGCAAACGCCATGGCTGGCACCGAAAGGGCCAGAGCCAAAAGTGCAAGGTAATGCCGACGAATCATTTCCAACCTCGATTTGGATACGTGTTGGATCAAATATGAGAACCATTCGCAACTAAGTCAACGCTAATGAGAATTATTCGCAAGAAAACCTCTGTTATTTGTCCAAATGGTCAAAAATATTCGATCATTGCGCCGGAACACCTTCCATTCCCGGGCCACCCGTGCGATTTTGTCGCAAACCTCCCAAAGGACGTAACCATGGATACGCAGAGCTCAGAAAGCCCCGTGCGCACCGCGCATCTGCCGCAAGTGACCGAACCCCGGAACCCAGGAATGGAACTGGATCTGGACTGGGTGCGCGCCGTTCAGGCCAATACTTCCGCGATTGAACGCCGTGCGGCCACATTGCCGGGCCGCCGTTCGGTCAAGAAGGAATATCAGGCTGCGTGGCTGCTGAAAGCCATCACGATGATCGACCTGACCACGCTGTCGGGCGATGATACGGTGGGCCGTGTGCGCCGCTTGTGTGCGAAGGCCCGTCAGCCGGTTGCGCCTTCGGTTCTTCAGGCTCTGGACATGCCGCCGATCACGACAGGGGCGGTTTGCGTCTATCACGATATGATCGAAACCGCTGTGGACGCTTTGAAAGGCACTGGCATTCCGGTCGCTGCCGTGTCCACCGGCTTTCCCGCCGGCCTGTCCCCGTTCCATCTGCGCGTGGCCGAGATTGAGGAAAGCGTGAAAGCCGGGGCCGAGGAAATCGACATCGTGATTTCGCGCCGTCATGTGCTGTCAGGTGACTGGCAGGCCCTGTATGATGAGATGAAGGCGTTCCGCGTGGCTTGTGGCGATGCCCATGTCAAAGCCATTCTTGCGACCGGAGAATTGGGCAGCTTGCGCAATGTCGCGCGCGCCTCGCTGGTCTGCATGATGGCCGGGGCGGATTTCATCAAGACCTCGACAGGCAAGGAAAGCGTCAACGCCACCCTGCCCGTGTCGCTGGTAATGATCCGCGCGATCCGCGATTACTATGACCGCACTGGATATCGGGTCGGGTATAAACCTGCGGGTGGTATTTCGAAAGCTAAGGACGCGCTGGTTTATCTGTCGCTGATCAAGGACGAGCTGGGCGACCGCTGGCTGGAACCGGATCTGTTCCGCTTTGGCGCCTCGTCGTTGCTGGGCGATATCGAGCGGCAGTTGGAACACTATGTGACCGGGGCTTACTCGGCTGGTTACAGGCATTCGATGGGCTGAGCCCGTGGATATGTCTGGACAGTGAGTATTTGGGAAAAGATGAAGTCATGACAGTCAAAGAGATTTTTGAGACCATGGAATACGGCCCCGCCCCCGAAAGCGCCGCCGAGGCGCTGGCCTGGCTGGTCGATCAAGGCGACAAGTTCGGACACTATATCGATGGTGCGTTCACCAAGCCTGGCAAAGGGTTTGACAGCCGCAACCCTGCGACCGGGGAGGTTCTGGCGAAACTGACGCAGGCCAAGCAGGCCGACGTGGACGCCGCTGTAGCCGCCGCGCGCAAGGCTCAGCCGAATTGGGAGAAACTGGGCGGCGCGGGCCGTGCGCGGTATCTCTATGCAATTGCGCGCCTGCTGCAAAAGCATTCGCGTTTGTTTGCGGTGCTGGAAAGCCTCGACAACGGCAAACCGATCCGGGAATCGCGTGACATCGATATTCCGCTCGCGCAGCGGCATTTCTATTATCACGCCGGCATGGCGCAGCTGATGGAAAGCGAGCTGCCCGACGCCGAAGCGCTGGGTGTGTGCGGTCAGATCATTCCGTGGAACTTCCCCTTGCTGATGTTGGCGTGGAAGATCGCGCCTGCGCTGGCGATGGGGAATACGGTGGTTCTGAAACCGGCTGAATATACCTCGCTGACGGCGCTGTTGTTTGCCGATATCTGCACACAGGCCGGTCTGCCGAAAGGTGTCGTCAACATCGTCACCGGAGACGGTGCCGTGGGTGAGATGATCGTGGCCTCGGACGTAGACAAGATTGCCTTTACCGGCTCGACCTCGGTAGGCCGCAGTATTCGCGAGGCGACGGCGGGTTCGGGCAAGGAACTGACTTTGGAACTGGGCGGCAAGTCGGCCTATGTCGTGTTCGACGATGCCGATATCGATTCAGCCATCGAAGGGCTGGTGGATGCGATCTGGTTCAATCAGGGTCAGGTCTGTTGTGCGGGCTCGCGCCTACTGGTGCAGGAAGGCATCGCCGACCGTTTCCACGACAAGCTGCGCGCTCGGATGGACACGCTGCGCGTCGGCAATCCGCTGGATAAATGCATCGACGTGGGCGCAGTTGTGGACCCGGTTCAGTTGCAGACCATCAAGGGAATGGTCGAAAGCAACACTGCGGGCCATGTGCACCAAGCCGCCTGCGATCTTCCCGCAAACGGTTGCTATTACCCGCCGACACTGATCTCGGGGCTCGAGACCTCGGACCCGTTGATGCAGGAAGAGATCTTTGGCCCGGTGCTGGTGTCTTCGACTTTCCGCACACCGGAAGAGGCGGTCGAGCTGGCCAACAACACCCGGTATGGTCTGGCGGCGACTGTCTGGACCGAGAATGTGAACCTTGCGCTGGATATCGCGCCCAAGCTGGTTGCGGGCGTGGTTTGGGTGAATGCCACCAATCTGTTTGACGCCGCTGCCGGGTTCGGTGGGGTCCGCGAAAGCGGCTTTGGCCGCGAAGGCGGTTGGGAAGGGCTGAGCGCCTATATCAGACCCAAGGGTAAGGCCAAGCCGCTGACAAAGGTCGAGGCAGCCATGGGCGAAGGGGCCCCGGTCGACCCCATCGACCGCACCGCCAAGATGTATATCGGCGGCAAGCAGGCACGACCCGACAGCGGATATTCAAAACCCATCTGGGGCAAGTCCGGCCTGCTGGGCCATGTGGGTCTTGCCAACCGCAAGGACGTGCGCAACGCGGTCGAGGCTGCGGCAGGTGCAAAAGGCTGGTCCAAGACCACCGGCCATCTGCGGGCCCAGATTCTGTATTACATCGGCGAAAACCTCTCGGCCCGCGCTGGTGAGTTCGCGGCGCGGATCGACGCCATGACCGGCAGGAAAGACGGCGCGAAAGAAGTTGAGGCCTCGATCCAGCGCCTGTTCACTGCCGCGGCATGGGCCGACAAATATGACGGTCAGGTGCATGGCGTTCCGATCCGGGGCGTGGCCATCGCCATGAAGGAACCCGTTGGCGTGATCGGCGCGCTTTGTGCGGACGAGGCGCCGCTGCTGGGTCTGGTCTCGGCTATGGCGCCTGCGATTGCGATGGGCAACCGGACGGTTCTGGTGTCCAGCGAGCCCTACCCGCTGGCGGCGACGGATTTCTACCAGATCCTTGAGACTTCGGACGTGCCCGCTGGTGTGGTCAACATCCTGACCGGTAGTCATGCGGAACTGGCCAAACCCCTGGCCTCGCATCTGAATGTCGACGCTGTCTGGTCGTTCTCGTCCACCGACCTGTCGAAAGAGATCGAGGTCGTTTCAGCCGGGAACCTGAAACGGACCTGGGTCAATAACGCGACGGCATTTGATTGGAGCATGGACCATTCCCGCCGCTTCCTTCAGGCTGCAACCGAAGTGAAAAACATCTGGGTGCCCTACGGCGAGTAGGGCTCCCTGCCAAGGGAGGCCTAAATGGATTTCTCAGGAAAAACCGTCATCGTGATTGGCGGAACCAGCGGTATCAATCGCGGCATTGCCGAGGCTTTTGCGGCCTCGGGCGCCAAACTGGCCGTGGCCAGCCGGTCGCAGGAAAAGGTCGATGACACCATCGCTGCGCTGAAGGCCGCGGGCGCACAGGATTCGATTGGGGCTGCGTTTGATGTGCGCGATGCCGACGCTGTGGCGGCGGGACTGAAGCAGTTCCATGACGCCTTCGGGGATTTCGATGTGCTGATCTCGGGCGCGGCGGGCAATTTCCCGGCGCTGGCATCCGAAATGTCAGTCAACGCGTTCAAGACCGTGATCGATATCGACTTGATGGGCACGATCCACGTGATGAAGGGGGCCTATCCGTTCCTCAAACGCCCCGGTGCCAGCATCATCAATATCTCGGCCCCGCAATCCTATCTGCCGTATGAGGGCCAGTCCCATGTCTGCGCCGCCAAGGCGGGAGTCGACCAGATCACCCGCACCTTGTCAATGGAATGGGGTGTCGAGGGGATAAGGGTGAATTCGGTTGTGCCGGGGTTCATCGAAGGCACCGAAGGTGCGAGACGCCTTGCGCCCACCCAAAACGCCCACGAAGAACTTCGCCGGGACGTGCCGTTGGGCCGCTGGGGTCAACCGCAGGACGTGGCCAATGCCTGCCTGTTCCTCAGCTCGGATCTGGCCAGTTATATCAGCGGCACGGTTCTGGCCGTGGACGGGGCACTCTATCAGCGCGGATCGGGCAAGTTCGGGCAGATGATGGGCGATATGCTGCGGAGTATGAAAAAGAGGTGAGCCGCAACTCACCCCTTGCAGTTCAGTTGGTAGTTTCCAGACCAACCGGCTTTCCAACAACAGTGAAATGCAGGCCGTCCGGGTCCAACAGTTCGGATGCAACGCGGTTCACGTCTTCCAGTGTGACCGCGTTCACCTTGTCATTGCGGGTGGCGATATAGTCGATGGGCAATCCCTCCATCTGCATCCCCACCATGATCCCGGCAATCTGTCCGTTGCCGTCAAAGCGCAGCGGATAAGCGCCGGTCAGATAGGTTTTGGCATCGTCCAGTTCCTTCTGCGTCACCCCTTCGGTGGCGGCGCGCGCCCATTCGTTTCGAATAACCTCTATCGCCTCGGCAATGCGGTCATTGGCCGATGACACCGACCCCAGGTAAACCGAGGCCAGATCCTTGGGCACAAGATAGGTTCCAACCCCATAAGTCAGGCCACGCTTTTCGCGCACCTCCTGCATCAGACGGCTTTCGAACCCGCCACCGCCAAGGATGTGGTTCAGGATATAGGCGGCAAAAAAATCGGGATCGTCCCGATCTATTCCGGCATGGCCAAACAGCGCCACGGATTGCGGGGTGTCAAACTCGACAACACTGATCCCGCCGGGGATGGTCACGTTGGCCTTGCCCGGGATGGGCTTGCCCGTTTCCGGCAGGTCGGCGAGCAACGTGTCAAGCAATGCGCCCAGTTCTTCGGCCGTGATATCGCCGACGGCCCCCACATAAAGGCGATCCTTGGCAAAAACGCTTTCATACGCCGTTACCACATCATCCCGTGTCAGCGCCGAGACACTTTCGATCGTGCCCTTGCCTTCGGAACCGTAAGGGTGATCGCCATAGGCCATCCGGGCAAAGTTGCGGCCTGCAATCTCGTTCGGGTCGGTCTGATCTGATCGCAGCCCGGACAGGATTTGCGCGCGCACACGGTCAACCGCGTCCTGATCAAAGCGCGGTTCGTGAATCGTCTCACGCAGCAGGTCGGAAACCTCATCCCGGTTTTCGGTCAGAAAACGTGCGGAAATCGAAACCGTGTCGTCACCGGCGTTATAGCGGAACGATGCGGCCAGCGCCTCAAGCTCGCGCGCATAGGTCCGCGCGTCCATTTCGCCGGACCCTTCCTCGATCAACCCACTCATCAGATAGACCGCGCCGCGCTTGTCCGGGTCGTCCAGCGACGTACCGCCACGGAAGCGCAGCTCAAGCGCGGTGAAAGGGATGGAGTGATCCTCGACCAGCCATGCGGTGATCCCGCCGGGCGAGGTTACTTCCTCGATCTCGATCTCGGCCAAAGCGGGCAGTGCAACCAGACAGGTAATCAGCGTTGCGAGAAACCGTTTCATTGCGTCACCTCATCATCGCGCATCAGCCAGCCGGTGACCGACGCCTCGGGTTGCAGAACGTCGCGGGCGGCGGCGATGATTTCGTCTCCGGTCACGGTCTGAAGGATATCAGGCCATGCCTGCACGTCCTGTATTGTCAGGCCGCTGGTCAGGGCGCGCCCATAGCGGTTGCCGATCCCGTCCACATTGTCCCGTGCATAGGTCTGCGCGGCCCGCAACTGCATCTTGATACGGTTCAGATCGTCCTCATCGACACCTTCGGCAATGAAATCGGCCACGGCCTGATCCATGGCATCCTCGGCCTCTTGCAGGGAAACCCCTTCGGCGGGAACGACCAGCAGGTCGAATGTTGTGTCATCCAGCGAGACGTCACGATAGAACGCCCCGGTATAAACAGCCATTTTCTGATCGAATTGCAGCTTTTCGTTCAGGTAAGAGGTCGTGCTGCCCCCCAGAAGTTCCGCCAACAGAAACAGGGCTGCCGCCTTTTCCTGATCGCCCGGATCGCGTTCCGGCGCCAGGTAACTGCGCTGGATGTAGGGCTGCGCCACGCGAGGGTCCTTGAAAGTCAGACGGCGTTCGGCGGTTTGCGGGGGTTCCTGCGACCGGACCCGTTCCGGCAAATCCGCATTGGCGGGAATCACACCGTAATACTGATCGGCCAGAGTGCGGACCTCGGCGGGATCAACGTCTCCGGTGACAACCAGAATGGCGTTATTGGGCGCGTAGTGGGTCTGGTAGAATGACAGCGCGTCTTCCAGTTCCAGTTCTTCCATCTCGTGCTTCCAGCCGATGATCGGCACGCCATAACGGTGATTGAGGTATTGTGCTGCGCTCATCTGTTCGCCGAACAGGGCGCGCGGGTTGTTCTCGGTGCGCTGGTTGCGTTCTTCAAGGATCACATCGCGCTCGGTCACGATATCTTCTTCGCTCAGGCGAATGTTCCGCATCCGGTCCGATTCCATGCGCATCATCAGCTCAAGCCGGTCGGCAGCGACGCGCTGGAAATAGGCAGTGTAATCATACGAAGTGAACGCGTTGTCGTTGCCGCCATTGGCCGCGACGGTGGCCGAGAATTCGCCCGGTGCCAAAGTATCTGTGCCCTTGAACAGCAGGTGTTCAAGAAAATGCGCGACACCCGACGACCCGATCGGCTCATCCGCCGATCCGGCGCGGTACCAGACCATGTGCTGCACAACAGGCGCGCGGTGGTCTTCCACCACGACGACATCCATGCCGTTGTCCAAAGTGAATGTGGTGACCGCTTCTTTCCCACCCTCGGCAAAAGCCGGTGTGGTGGCGATCAGGGCAGCCGACAAGGCAAGGGCCCGAACCATGGGGCATCCTCCGTTTCGTTTCTGTCATTCAAACTACGGTGGTGCGGCCCGGGTTCAAGCCCGATGACGGAAAGTTAAGAATTATTCATTCGGCGGCGAGGTTGGAGTCTCGACCCCGGCCCGGCGGGCGGCTTCGGTTTCCGAATACGGATCGATCGACTGGCGTTCGTAGACCTGATTATAGCGGTCGACAGGGAACAGGCGCAGACCGGTCCAGCGGCCCCGGCGTTTGCGGAATGCGGCGTCCTCGGCTTCGACCACCTGCCGCGTATCGGGTGACACGCCATAACGGCTGGACGCCGTCACAAGCGCCGCATCCGACGACGGCACACCAGCGTTGGGGTTCAGGGCGGCGGCATTACCACCCAGCGCGACCACCAAATCGGCTTTGGGGGTCGGGTCTGTCAGGTTTCCGCCACCCGGCGTGGGTGCCGGCAGAAACGCGTAATCCTGAGGCTGGGTCAGCGGCTTGACTGGCAATACCGAAAATTCATCCGGACCCTGTCCCGGAGGCGCCAGATCCCGCAGTCCGGGATTCGAACATGCCGCGACCGCAGCGGCAACTGTCAGAACAAATATGGCGCGCGGCATCCGCATTGGTGTCTCCAGCCTGTTTCAGGCGCTTTTATCGCAAATCATTCCGCGCGTCACGAGGGCTTTTTGCCGTCAAACAAAACCAGCCCCAGCGCTCCGGCGAATATGAACACATCCGCCAAGTTGAACACAAACGGGTTGTTGATGCCACAGCAGGACATGTTCAGGAAATCCAGAACAAACCCATAGAGGAGCCGGTCGATCACATTCGCAAGCGCTCCGCCGATCAGAAGGCCGCCACAGAGCAACATGAATTTCGAACGCGTCGAACGACCAAGCCAGACAAGAACACCGATACAGATCACCACGGACACACTGATCAGAAACCAGCGTGCGGCCTCAGAGTCGCCCTGAAACAGGCCGAAATTAATGCCTCGATTCTCGCCGTATTTGAACACCAGCAGCGGTGGCAGAACATCGATACCGTCGGGCCGTTCAGCCACGCGCAGGACGTGAACGACCAGATATTTGCTGATCTGGTCGATCGCAAAGGCGGCCAAGGCTGCCCAGAGAAGCAGGCGTGACCGCATCAGTGACGGAAATGACGCATACCGGTGAAGACCATCGCCAGTCCGGCCTCATCGGCTGCGGCGATCACTTCATCGTCGCGCATGGACCCGCCCGGCTGAATGACGCAGGTCGCGCCCGCTTCGGCGGCTTCCATCAACCCGTCGGGGAAGGGGAAAAACGCATCCGATGCCACGGCCGAACCGATGGTCAGCGGCTGCGGCAAGCCCAGCGTTTCAGCCATGCGTTCGGCTTTCTTGGCCGCGATCAGGGCCGAATCCACTCGGCTCATCTGCCCCGCGCCAACACCCACGGTCGCGCCATCCTTGACGTAGACGATGGCGTTGGATTTGACGTGTTTGGCCACTTTCCACGCGAACAACAGGTCACGCATCTGCGCGTCAGTCGGGGCTTTCTTGGTCACGACCTTGAGGTCGTCCATGCCGATAAAGCCGTTATCCTTATCCTGCACCAACAGCCCGCCAGCCACCTGACGGACGGTTTTGCCACCTTCGGTTACATCCGGCAGCGCCTCGGTCGTCAGCAGGCGCAGGTTTTTCTTGGCGGCAAAGATCGCCTTGGCCTCGTCCGAGGCACCGGGGGCAATCACAACCTCGGTGAAGATGCCCGTGATCTCTTGCGCTGTTTCTGCATCCAACGGCTGGTTCAGCGCAACAATGCCACCAAAAGCCGAGGTGCGGTCGCAGTCAAATGCCGCCTTGTACGCCTCGAGAAGGGTTGCACCTGTGGCTACACCGCAAGGGTTGGCGTGTTTGATGATGGCGCAAGCCGCGCCTGTCGCTGGATCAAACTCGGCCACCAGTTCAAAGGCCGCGTCCGTGTCGTTGATGTTGTTATAGCTCAGTTCCTTGCCCTGATGCTGTACGGCGGTGGCGACACCGGGGCGGTTGGTGCCGTCCGTGTAGAACGCTGCCTGCTGGTGGCTGTTTTCGCCATACCGCAGGGTCTGCTTCAACTCACCGGCAAACGCGCGGCGCTTGGGAGCGTCCAGTTGCAGCGCATCCGCCATCCAGTTCGAAACAGCGGCGTCATAGGCCGCTGTTCGGGCATAGGCCTTTTGCGCCAGCCACTGGCGGAAGCCATAGGATGTCTTGCCATAGTTTTCTTCCAGCTGATCCAGCAGGGACGAATAATCCTCGACATCCACCACCACGTTCACAAAGGAATGGTTTTTTGAGGCCGCGCGGATCATCGCCGGGCCGCCGATGTCGATATTCTCGATACACTCGTCATAGCCCGCGCCCTTGGTGACTGTTGCCTCGAACGGGTAGAGGTTTACGACCAGCAGGTCGATGGCGCCGATGCCATGTTCCTCCATCGCCGCAACATGGGTGTCATTGTCGCGCAGCGCCAGCAACCCGCCATGCACCATCGGGTGCAGCGTCTTGACCCGGCCATCCATCATCTCGGGGAACCCGGTGATTTCGCTGACATCGCGAACCTCAAGCCCTGCATCGCGCAGCGCCTTGGCGGTGCCGCCTGTCGACAACAGTTCGATCCCGCGTTCGGACAGCTCCTTGCCCAGCTCGATCAGCCCGGTCTTGTCGGAAACGGAAAGCAACGCGCGGCGCACGGGATGAAGGTCGGTCATGGGTCCAAAGGTCCTTTTGGCGTCAGTCAAACTTGGGCTCGTCCCGGTGCGTATCGCGCACGGCATAGGCTGTATCCTGCGCCTTGCTCAGCGTCCACCGGATGCGCGTCGCATACTCCATTGCGCGGCCAGATAGAACGATCTGTTTTGTCGCGCGTGGCTTTAAACGGCCCTTTTCAAGGTAAACACTTGGTTCGACAGATAATTTTCCCACGCCATCATGGCGGAAAACCCAGATCTCGCCGCTTTTGAGCGCCATCGACACTGCCGCCCCGCCCAGATCCAGCGCCGCATCAACGTCAGGATGCAGATGAAAACGGATGTCATAGCCAATGCCCTTGAGGCCCGAGGCGTCCAACGCCCTGTCGAACTGACGCTTGGCCTTGTCGGTTGCGGTCAGCAGAATATCCTCGACCGTCAGCTCACGCCCGTCAAAGCGCAATTCGAATGTGCGCGCGTGGGTCAGCCCGAAGACTTTGACATATCCGTCATGCCCGGCCATGAAACGGATGCCTTCGAACGCATCTTCAAAATCGACTGGAACGTCCTGTGGCGCGTCGACCAGCGCCTGACTTTCGCGGCCCGGCAACGGGTTGGCCAACCGCGCGCTCGAGAACCCGTCCAGACACAGGGTTGAGTGAGATGGGGTCGCACGCCCGGCACGGCGCCAATCCAGCCCGAAACTGGCCCCCGATCCACAATTCACGATCAAAGGGCGGCGCCCCGAGGTCAGCTCGAACGCCAGCGTTGAGGCGTGCGCGTTGAATGAGGCCGCTCCGGAGGGCGGCGCGCTGGCATCCACGATCACCGTGGTGCGTGCTGCGGCCAGGCGGGCATAGCCCATTGGCAGTTCGGTCGCCGCCTTGTGCTTGACGCCACTTTGCGCAAGCGCCTGTTCCAGCCGCCCTTCGACCCCGCGCCCGCCACCGTGAAACCGCGCCAGCGCGCCATCCGCATGGCGCAGACTGCGCAAGGTCGGTGCGATCCGCTTGATCGCCTTGGCCTGCGCGACAGGTGTGCCGCGTCCAAGATCGCTCAGCGCCGCCGACGTCCAGCTGAGCAGCATGAACACCTCAAGCAGCTCTTCCGGGTTGCGTGTTGGAATACCGCCCTTCGCATCCACCTGCCGGTCACACTCACCAGCCAAAGCCCGCAGGGCCGGATCGGCCATCTGCTCCAACCCCTCCAGCGCCAATCCGGCTTGCACAAGACCGGCCAGCGCCTCGAAACGCGGCAACCCGGGCGTCGCGGCCTGCCAGCGTTTGGACAGGAACCATGTTTGCTGCGCCAAAGACCGAAAGAACAGTTTGCTTTGCTTTTCATCTGCCCCGCGCAGCAGAAAAAGCGCATGGTTGATCCAGCGCATCACCCGCCGCCCGGTCAGGTCAGGCACCCAGCCCGGGCCCTGCCCGCGGCCATGCGTCTCGATCCAGCCCCAAACCCAGCGCTGCGCTTTTTCCCGTGCGCGCATATCACCGACAGCGGCCAGATCATCCAGCCATGCAAAACCATGGCGTTCCTCGTCAAAGCCGGCGCTGGGGGCAATGACATCCCACAACGCGGTATCGTCTGCCTCGACCAGATAGCCGGCGAACAAGAGATTCCCCGCAACCAGCTGCCGCCCGCGCGCAAACGAACCAACGGTACGCGGCTGGGGCTGCGCAACAAACCCCGTGGCGGCCTTTTGCCGTTGGCTGAGACGCGCGTAGAAACGGTTCTGCAACCGCATCCACCGACTGGCCATGGTGTCCGAATTTGACATGCGCGTGTTACTCTGCCCCTTGCGCTCTGCTGGCGCTTGAGACCCAACGATAGACCGCGCCGATCGTCAAGTCATCGAAAAGCGTGCACTCAGGCGGATTTGTTCAGGCAGGCGATATAGAACCCGTCCATACCCCCGCGCTCGGGCCAGTAATCGGGCCGCAGACGCAGGCCGCCTTCCTCAGTGATCCAGTTGTCTTCGATGCCGGGTAAGTTCAGAGCGGCGCGATCAACACGCATGTCCGGATACATGCCCAGCGCGTCTTCGATCTGAACCTCGCCCTCATCCGGCAAGAGCGAACAGGTGCAATAGACCAGCCGCCCGCCGGGTTTCAGCAGCGTCCACGCATGGGCCAGCATCTGCGCCTGCAAATCAATCAGTCCGCCAAATTCCGAGCCATCCTTGGCAAAAGGCAAGTCAGGATGCCTGCGGATCGTACCCGTAGCCGAGCAGGGTGCGTCCAGCAAAATTGCGTCGTACTGACCCTGATGGTCCAGAGCGTCACCCACGATGACCTCTGCCTGCAACCCGGTCCGGGCGAGGTTTTCGCGCACGCGTTCGGTGCGCGCCGCGGATACATCCAGCGCCTTCACATCCGCCCCCGCCGCAGCCAGTTGCATCGTTTTGCCGCCCGGAGCCGCGCAAAGGTCCAACACCTTCTCGCCCGCCTTCGGTGCCAGAACACGCACCGGCAGCGCGGCTGCCGCGTCCTGCACCCACCAATCCCCAGCCTTGTATCCCGGCAAGGCCGAGACCTGACCCGCATCCTGAATACGCACAGACCCGGTGGGCAGCTTTTCGCCCGGGGGGCCTTCTGCCCCCGGCTTCAGTGTAAGGTCCAGTGGTGCGCCCGCGAAATGCGCCTGTTCCATACCGGCAACCGCTTCGGCACCCCAGGCCGCGATCAGAGGTTCTCGCAACCACTCCGGCAGGCGCGGGACACGCATTTTCGGCCATGCCTCTGGACCCTCGGACGCGACCTTGCGCAAAACAGCATTCACCAGCCCTTTCAGACGCCCGTGCTTGCGCGAGCGGCTGATGATTTCAACCATGGAGTTCACCACCCCATGCGCGGCTTCCCCGTTGCACAGTTCGACCGCACCCAGCCTCAGCGCGTTGTGTACGGTCAGGGCGGGTGTTCGGTTCAGGTGGTTGTCCAGCAGACGGTCGGCGCGCTCCAGCCCGCGCAGGGTTTCCGACGCCAGCCGCTGGGCACGCGCGCGATCCTCTGGCCCCAACCGATCCAAAGCGCCCGCAGCGAGGCATTCAGACAACAGGCGGCCTTCGCCCAGAACCTGATCCAATAGATAGATTGCGCTGCGCCGTGCTGCTGTCGCGCTGTTTGTCATGGTACTGCCTTCATGTGACCTGTGCCCGCATTGCCATTGGCGGACGCGGGCGTATATCAAGGCTATGCACGGAAAGGAACCCGATGTCATGAGTGACGACCGCAAAGACCTGCCCCCCGCCGCCCAACGCGCGCTGGCTGAAGCGGAAGAACGCCGCCAAAAAGCCCGGGCCGAGGCCAGGGAAATGCCCAAGGAACTGGGCGGACGCGATGGGTTGGACCCCGCCCGTTACGGCGATTGGGAAAAGAAAGGCATCGCCATCGATTTCTAGGCCCTCAACCGCGCAGGGCCTTCAGAAAATCATCGATCAGGGCGCGCTGTTTCCTGGACTGCGCCCGATCTTCAGGCCATGACAGCCAATACCCGTCCTTGGTTTGCAGCTCTGGCAGCTCCAACCTGCGCAACCGGCCATCCTTTAGGTCACCGGACGCCAGCGGAACCGAGCCCAGAACGATCCCCATTCCGCGCCTTGCCGCCGAAACGGCGTGCTCCATCGAATCGAAACTGACATGTGATGGCGCGACTTCTCCATGCCCGCATTTCCGGACCCACTCGCGCCAGCCCGGACGTTCACCGCGCAGATCGATCAGGGGGGCACCCCATTCAACACCCGGCGCGGCCATCGGCACCAGCACCTCGCGCGCGATCAATACCGCGTCGCGCCCGGCCCACACCCCCCTGCCATAGCGGATTTGCAGCCAGGTGCGTTCCTCGTCCAGCGACGACCGGCGCGCAACCGAGTCGGTCATCACCCGCACCTCGGGGCGCAGATTTCGGAACACAGGCAGGGCTGGTACAACAAGGGCGTGAATGTTTGACGACAACCCGGCGACCCTGAGTTCGCGTGGCGATTTTCCAAACAGATCCTCGGTGTTGCGTTCCAACGCCAGCAGGCTGTCCTGCACGAGCGGCAGATAGCTTTCACCTTCGACCGTCAGCGACACGCCGCGCGCCTCGCGCACAAACAGGGACCGGCCCAGCCACGCCTCAAGATTGCCGATCCTTTGACTGACAGCGGCCTGCGTCAACCCGAACTCTTTCGCCGCGGCCGAGAACCCGCCAAGCCGCCCGGCGGCTTCGAACACGCGCAACCAATCCAGCGGCGGTAATCCGGTCTTATTCTTAGCCATTAGTTTTTCCAAGCCTCAGCCGAAATAAGGATTAATTGTCGTAATGCCACGAACGGCGTATCTGCTCAACCAAAGCCCGCGCCGAACAGGAGACCCCCAATGCTGCGCACCGCCACCCACGACACCTCGATTGTTACAGTCGCGTTTGACACCGGGACCAAGGCCCGTTTCCACGCCATCTGGCTGCGCGACAACGCGCTGGACGCTGATACCCGCGCACCGGGCAACGGTCAGCGCCTGATCACCATCGGCGATATTCCTGCCGACATTTCGGTCAGTTCAGTCGAGGTGGTCGCGGGTGACCTGCAAGTCACGTTCCAGCCTGAGGGCAAAACCGTTACCTTCCCGGCGGACTGGTTGGCCGAAAACAGCTATGACCGCGATCATGACATTGCGCTGGGTCGCATCGCCGCCGGCATCACGACCTGGGAGAGTGGCATCGCCGCGCCCAGCGGCGATTGGAACGAGGTCCATGCCAACCCGGCTGCCAAGCGCAATTGGCTGGCCGCTGTGGCCGAGTTCGGCTTTGCCAAGCTGACCGGCGGCCCGACCGAGCCTGAATCGCTGCTGAAGGTCGCTGGCCTGTTCGGCTATGTCCGCGAAACCAATTATGGCCCCTATTTCGAAGTGCGGACCGAGGTGAACCCGACCAACCTTGCCTATACCGGGCTTGGCCTTCAGGCGCATACCGACAACCCCTATCGCGACCCGGTGCCGACCTTGCAAATCCTCTATTGTCTGGAAAACTCGGCTGAAGGCGGGGATTCCATCGTTGTTGATGGCTTCCGCGCTATCGAAAAACTGCGTGACGCAAACCCCGAAGGCTTTGCCCTGATGGCCGGATATCCGGCGCGGTTCGAATACAAGGGCTCGGACGGGGTCTGCCTGCGGTCACGCCGTCCGATGATCGAGTTGTCGCCGGATGGCGAGCTGATCGGCATCCGCTTCAACAACCGCTCTTCTGCCCCCTTCGTAGACGTGCCGTTCGACAAGATGGAGGCTTATTACGCCGCCTATCGCCAATTGGGGAATATCATCGACGATCCGGCGATGGGCGTTTCCTTCAAACTGGAACCGGGGGAAAGTTTTATCGTCGACAACACCCGCGTCCTGCACGCGCGGCTTGGCTATTCCGGAGCCGGATCGCGCTGGTTGCAGGGATGTTACGCCGACAAGGACGGGTTGCTGTCCACACTGGCGGCGATGGAGATGGCGCAGCCGGAGGCAGCGGAATGAAACCCGATTTCTCGACCCTGAACCGGGACAATATCGTTGCCTTCATCGGTGACATCTTTGCGCGCCGCGGCGGTGAAGAATATCTGGGCGAGCCTGTCACCATGGCCCAGCACATGCTGCAAGGCGCCACCATTGCCGAGCAGAACGGGATGCCCGAGGAAATCATCGTCGGCGCATTGCTGCATGACATCGGCCATTTCACATCCGAGTTCGGCACCTACCACCCGGATGACACCGAAGACCGCCACCATGAGGACGCAGGCGCCGAGGTACTGGAGCAGTTCTTCCCTTCGGTCATCACCGATTGCTGCCGCTATCACGTGGCGGCCAAGCGGTATCTGTGTGCCACCAAGCCCGAATATTTCAATCGCTTGTCCGCCGCATCGGTTCACACGTTGGAACTGCAAGGTGGCCCGATGAGCGCCCAAGAAGTTGCCGCGTTCGAAGCCAACCCGAACCTGAAAGAGATCATTCAGGTCCGCTATCTGGATGAGGCCGGAAAACGCGCGGATATGGAAACCCCTGACTTTGCACATTTTGCGCCGATGGTGCAGCGTATGGTCGACAAGCACATGGAGGCCGCATGAACGCCCCGGAATATATCTTTGAAGCCAGCACCAAACCCTCGTTGCCCTGGCACGAGGTTCCCCTGATCCGCGCAACGGACGCCTCGGTCAAAGGTTATGGATGTCTGGTCGATGATCCCGAAGAGTTCGAGATCGAGATCACCCGCTGGCCACAACAGGGGTGGCGGCCGATCGACGAAGGCACAGGCGATGAAGGCGGCTGGGTCGAAGGCACCTTTCGCGGTGAGTGGAAGGGAGACGTGCTTTACGGCGAGAACGAAGCGGTCAATGGCCACTATGTCCTGGGATGGTCAACCGATCCGCAGCAGGCGCAGACAAGCCGCCAAACAGCGCCCCGCGATCAGGTGCTGCTGTGGCACATGAACTATCACCCGGATGGCGGGCAGATGTTCTGGCCGCTCGACAACAAGCCCTTCATCATTCCTGCCGCGTTGCCCGGCGACAACCTGACGCCGGAAAAGGTGGTGGCGTTCTGGTGCGACGGTTCGCGCGGGCTGTATATCCATCCCGGTATCTGGCACGAGGGGATATTCCCGGTTGAAAACAACCAGCGGTTCCTCGACCGGCAGGGTGCAGTACACGCGCGGGTCAGCGCTGATATCGGTCAGGAATTTGGCGTCTACCTCGCCTGCCCGCTGCGCGCCGACAAGATCAGGGACTTGTAAGAAAAGCACCGCTTGTTGCTGCGGTGCTTTTTTGGAGCACCGCATTCATTCGATTTGTTGATTTGACCGCGTATGTTTAGCAGCGCCTACAACCCCAACACATCGACCATGTCATACTGACCCGGCGCCTTGCCCTGCCCCCACAGGGCCGCCTTCAGCGCGCCGCGGGCAAAGATGGCGCGGTCCGTGGCCAGATGGCGCAGGACGATGCGTTCTCCGGGGGCGGCGAACAGAACATCATGTTCCCCCACGATGTCGCCGCCGCGAATAGCGTGAAAGCCGATATCTCCGCGCTTGCGCGCGCCGGTGATGCCGTCCCGGCCCCGGTCGGACACATCCGACAACTCGACGCCGCGCCCTTCGGCTGCGGCCTCACCCAGCATCAGCGCCGTGCCCGAAGGTGCATCGACCTTGTGATGGTGGTGACCTTCGATGATCTCGATATCGAAATCCTCATCCAATGCGGCCGCGACCTTTTTGGTCAATTGCACCAGAAGATTGACGCCAAGGCTCATGTTTCCGGCCCGAACGATCACCGCATGGCGCGACGCGGGTTCCAAAGCTGCGATCTGTTCGTCGGACATGCCGGTGGTGCCGATCACATGCACACAGCGCGCCTGCGCGGCCAGCGCGGCAAATTCCAGAGTCGCTTCGGGCGCGGTAAAGTCGATTACGGCCTGCGCCTGTGCAAACGCCTCCAACGGGTCGTCGGTCACGGTCACGCCCAGCGCGGGGCCGCCCATCGCTTTGCCCACGTCCTGACCGATCCAGTCATGGCCTTTCCGCTCGACCACACCCACCAGGCGCGCCTGATCGCTGTCGGTGACGGTCTTGATCAGCATCTGCCCCATACGGCCCGAAGCCCCTGTGATGACGATCCCCGGAATATGGGTCATTGCGCTGGTCCTTTTCGTTAAGTCGGCTCGAAGCCTCCTACCCCGTTCGCGCCCGCTTGGCAAAGCCCCGCTTTGCGCTTAGATCGGGGATTATGGCAAAGAACAAATTCCATGATGGCCCCGGCCCGTCCCAACGGCAGCTGCGTGTCGGCGAACTGATCCGTCGCACTCTGTCCGAAGTTCTGGCGCGCGGAGATGTCCATGACCCCGACCTGAACCGCTTGTCGATCACAGTGGGTGAGGTGCGCACCTCGCCCGATCTGAAGATCGCCACCGCCTATGTGCTGCCCCTTGGCGGCCGAGGGCAGGAGGACGTAATCGAGCTGCTGGCCCGCAACAAGGGTGAGCTGCGGCGTATGGTCGGCAAGAAAGTCGGCCTGAAATTCGCGCCCGATCTGCGCTTTCGGCTGGATGACACGTTTGACCGTCTGGACGACACCCGCCGTATGTTCGAACAGGACGCGGTGCGCCGCGATCTGGACGAGTGATCCGCACGTTTGTCACATTGGCGACGCTTCTCTGGGCCGCGCAGGCAGGCGCGGTCACTTGTGAAAAGCTGACCCATGAGGACAAACGTTATACGGTTTGTAACGTCGATGCCGCCATTGAAGATCTGCGGCTGTTTCTGAACGGCAAAGACGGTCAGGTATTGGGGCATTTTTCGTCGGTCAACGAAGTGCTGGCCCCGGAAGGCAAACGGCTGGCTTTTGCAATGAACGCGGGCATGTATCACGACGACCGTTCACCGGTTGGCCACTATGTCGAGGACGGGCAGGAACAGATGCGTGTGATCGCCAACCCCGGCCCCGGCAATTTCGGGTTGCTGCCCAATGGCGTGTTCTGCATCCGCAAGGGCCGGGCGGATGTGTTTGAAACGCTTGATTACGTGGATCAGGCCCCCACCTGCCGCTTTGCTACCCAATCCGGCCCTATGCTTGTGATCGACGGAGAACTGCACCCGCGCTTCCTGCCCGATTCGACCTCGCTTTATGTTCGCAATGGGGTCGGCACCAGTTCCGACGGTACGCGAGCGGTGTTTGCGATCTCGGAAGATTATGTCACCTTCCACGAATTCGGGCGTCTGTTCCGCGATGTGCTTGGCACACCAAACGCGCTGTTTTTCGACGGCAATATCTCGCGGATGTATGAGCGGGCCAGCAACCGCTCGGATCTCGGATTCTCGCTGGGGCCGATTGTCGGCGTGGTCGAAGAAATGCCCGCAAATTGACAGCGGCAGAGTGATCCGCTAACTCGCGCGCCTTAGCAAGATTCAAGGTGCATGATGGGACGTAAACGCAAGGGTCGCGACATTTCCGGCTGGCTGGTGGTGGACAAGCCCGCGGGCATGACCTCGACCGCCGTGGTCAACAAGGTGCGTTGGGCGATGGATGCCAAAAAGGCGGGCCATGCAGGCACGCTGGATCCCGAGGCGACCGGCGTTCTGGCAATTGCCTTGGGTGAGGCAACCAAGACCGTTCCCTATATCACCGATGCGTTGAAAGCCTATACCTTCACTGTGCGCCTGGGGCAGGCCACCAACACGGACGATGCCGAGGGCGAAGTGATCGCGCAAAGCGATACGCGCCCCTCGGATGACGATATCAAGCAGGCGCTGACCCGGTTTCTGGGCGATATCATGCAGGTGCCGCCCAAATTCTCGGCGGTGAAGATCGACGGCCAGCGCGCCTATAAACTGGCCCGCGATGGTGAGGACGTGGAGCTGACCGCCCGCCCCCTCTGGGTCGAGGAACTGATCCTTGTCGACCGCCCCGACGAAGATCACGTGCTGCTGGAAATGACCTGCGGCAAAGGCGGTTATGTGCGCTCGATTGCCCGCGATCTGGGCGAGGCGCTGGGTTGTCACGCCCACGTCAAGGAACTGCGCCGCATCTGGTCCGGCCCCTTCGAGGCCGAGGACGGGTTAAGCATCGAGCAGATCGACGAAATGGCGAAAACAACCGCGCTGGACGAATATCTGCACCCGCTGGAAACCGGCCTGTCCGACCTGCCCGAACTGAAATGCACACCCGAAGGCGCCACCCGCCTGCGCAATGGCAATCCGGGCATGGTTCTGGCTGGGGACGTGGAATACGGCGACGAGGCCTGGGCATCGTTCGACGGCAAGGCCCTGGCCGTGGGCATCTATAAATCCGGTGAATTGCACCCCAGCCGGGTGTTCGTCGACTGAGAGCCGTGTTAGGCGAAGGGCATGATCACCCGTTCCCATACCAAGGGCGACGCGCCCTCGACCGCCATCTATTCCGATTGCGAGAAATACCGCTATAGCCTGACCCGTGTGTGGGACCCGACAGGGCGCAAGGCATTATTTGTGATGCTGAACCCGTCAACTGCGACCGAGGTGCAGAACGATCCGACAGTGGAACGCTGTGAACGGCGCGCACGCGCGCTTGGGTTCGGCGCGTTTCAGGTCACGAACATCTTTGCCTGGCGCGACACCGACCCGCGCAAAATGCGGGCTGCCGCCGATCCGGTCGGGCCCGAGAATGACGCGGCCATTCTGGACGGCGTGCAATGGGCCGATCAGGTCATCGCGGCCTGGGGCACGCATGGTGCGCATCTGGAGCGCGGCCCTGCGGTCGAGACCCTGTTGCGAGGCACCGGCCAATCGCTGTTCCATCTGGGCCTGACCAAAGACGGTCACCCCAAACATCCGCTTTATATCGCCTATACGCGGCAGCCTGAGGTCTGGTGACAAAGGATTAACCATTTCAAAGGTTTACCTTTGACCTGATGACGGGCGACATGGGATATTCCACCCTCGGAGCATCATGCTTTCGGAGGGGTTCAATGTTTCTGGCCGGATTGCTTGGACTGGCCGCCATCGGCGGCGCTGCTTACGCGATGAGCGATTTTCTGATCGAAGAGGACGACACGCCGGATGAAAACCCGGAAGGTGAGCCATCGGCTGAGGTTGATACCGGTGAGTTTCTGGTCATCGGTGAAGGTGTCGAAGACCCGGAAAACGCTAACACCGAACCTTCGCCGGACAGTAGCGAGGCACCCTCCACCGGGACTGTGATCTCGGAATTTGAAGGCGATCTCGTGATTGCCGGTGGCGATGGTTCGGACGTGATTACCGGGCAGGACGGTGTCGATCAGATCAACGGCTACGGCGGGGACGACACGATAAACGGTGCCAAGGGCAACGACGTTCTGCACGGGGGCGACGGCGCGGATGAAATATCGGGCGGGCAGGGAAATGACATCCTGCACGGTGAGGCGGATGGCGACCTTTTGTTCGGAGATGACGGGGATGACGCCCTTTACGGTCACTTTGGTGACGACACTCTGGATGGCGGTGCGGGTGAGGACGAACTGTTTGGCGGTCAGGGCGACGACAGGCTGGACGGCGGCGCAGGGGATGATGCGTTGCAGGGCGGGTTCGGGGATGATGTTCTGAACGGTGGCGAAGGTGAGGATACTGTCTTTGGCGGGGACGGAAACGACTTTGTTTTCGGGATCGAAGAAGGTGCCGCCGAAAGGGATTTCCTGAACGGCGGTGCGGGTGACGATACCATTCTGGCAGGCGGCAAAGACGTGGTGACGGGCGGAGCCGGGGCCGATGATATCGTGCTGAACCCCGGCGACGATCAGGTGACCGTGATGGGTTTTCAACCCGGCGAAGACAAGCTGCTGGTGACGTGGGAGGATGAGACCGACCCGGCAATCGAGGTTGAGGTCGACGCCGAAAACGCCAACCTGACAAGGGTTTTCATAGATGGCCAGGAAGTTGCGCAGGTATATGGTGCCGAAGGGATGACAGCGGCCGACATTCAGCTGATCACCGAAGCCCAGTTGGCGCAATACGGTCAGATGATCTGAGCCCACAGAAACCCTTTGCCATTTGGGTCAAATGCGCTTATACGCGCCCATCCGCATCGGAATCGGTGCGGTCTTCTCCATGGGCCTGTGCTGGACGACATCCCGGCCTGCGCCATCAACTCTAACCTTAAAAGGAGACCCCGATGTCGATCACTGCCGCTGAAAAAACACGCGTCATGCAAGAATTCGCAACCAAAGAAGGCGACACCGGTTCGCCTGAAGTTCAGGTTGCTATCCTGACCTCGCGCATCAACACCCTGACCGAGCACTTCAAGACCCACAAGAAAGACAACCACGGTCGTCGTGGTCTGCTGAAAATGGTTGCTCAGCGCCGTAAGCTGCTGGACTACCTGAAGGGCAAGGAAGAGGCGCGCTACCAGGACCTGATCAAAAAGCTGGGCATCCGCCGCTAAACGTAATTGTTACGTTTTGTACCGGTTCTGAACCCCGGTTTGTAAGATTTGTACGCCCGCCCAATTGGCGGGCGTTTTCTTATGTGGACGAATGTCAAGTATTCCAACCGACCAAAGCTGCAGTGGTAAACTCAATCTTGGTTGGCAAGGTGAGCCCAATCTGGACATTGACGAACGGCCATGCGCATCGTGAGGCATGTCGCTCACGGAAGACCTAAACCAAATTTTAGAAACTGTCTTGCCGACCGATCCCAGCTTTCAGCAGATCGAATATGCGGTGATAGACAATTGCATTAGTGAAACCCGGCGATACGCCTTGGAAGGCTCCACCGAAGCCTTCTTGATGTCCGCGATGCGTCTACTGGCACTTCCCGACAATGGGCACACACGGCTGATCCCGAACGATGCGATCAAAGTGCTTCCGCTGAGGTTCGTGAGCGTAGGGCGTTCTGTGCAACTCGTCGGCGCGTTTCCAGAGATAACTGCACCACGAGGAGAACTTATTGCGGTTAACGGCGCAGCTTTGAGCCAGATTGAAGCAAAGGCGGAGCAGTTTCTTGCGGGAACGTGCCAAAGGAAGCGAGTCATCGGACCGATTCTTTTGGCTTGGCCGTACGCCTTGGCACGTTTGGGTTTTTCGTCAAACGGTGGAACGACCGAGTATCGTGTGCAGGACGAGAATGGGCAGATAACCAATCTGAAAGTGGCAAATGGAAACACTGTTCCTGGATCGATGCTCTACCCGAGAAATGAGCACGGCAAGGATGATCCAACCTGGGTGCCTGAGACTTTTGCGGAAATAAAGGACTGGCAAGATCTTGGGCTATCAATAGCGTTGCCGAGCTTTTTTGCTCCGAACGAAACAACGCTGCACAAAGCCGTCTCAGCCGCGGTGGAACGCGTGCGCGCCCGTCCGAACGGAACGCTTTTGATTGACGTTCGCGGAAACACCGGCGGCGATTTTCTTCTGACTATGCCTTTGATAGACGCGATCTCGCAAATCGCAAGCAAGCAGGTTGTTGTGCTTGTTGATAAATTCACGTTTTCCGCGGCGATAGTGTTTGTGGCCATCCTCAAACATCGTTTGGGAAACAGGCTCAAACTCATCGGGGAAGAAATGGGTGACGGGTTGATGTTCTTTGCCGAGGGCGGGTTGCTCGATTTGCCGACCAGCGGGGCGGTTGTTCGATACTCATCAGCCTTTCACGATTGGAAGAATGGAAGGACTGACAAAACCACTCCGCCCGAAATCGCGCGGAAGATCGTTCCCGTAGGGGCACTGAATTTGGATTTGGAATGGGTCGCAAGTCGTGCAGATGAGGATGCGGACGGCGCCTTCTATCAACGAGTTCTCAGAAGCATGAGCACTTAGGCAAACAGCCGCGACGGCACCGCGGTGCCCATCCGCGACGCCGCTCGGTATGGCTTTTGATGTCTCTGGTCAGATTGCCTGCCACTTTTTGTAGGTATCGACCGCCAAGGCGGTGTCGATCACGAACATCGCAACCGCGGTTACCATCGCCAGCATCGACAGCCAGAACGACCCGCTTGCCGAGGCGACGGCCAGGGTCATGCCGCCGACGCAGGTGGCAATCGCAGCGGCTTTTTCAAGGCCGCTCATGTCGGTCAGAACGATGCCCGCAAGTTTGGTGAACCCGACGGACGCCTTGGCGACGCCCAGCATTGCCTTCATCATGGCCAGATCGCTGCCCGCCGTTCCGGCCTTGGCGATTGCACCGGCGTGGCGGCTGATCGGGCCGCTGCATTTGACGGCAATCCCGGCCCCGGCCCGTGTCACCGTCTTGGTTCCGAGCGCCTGATAAACCCCCAGCGCGGCCATGGCCATCGTGATGATATCGGCAAACGCCTTGGCGGCGGCCCCGATAAAGGTGTTCAGCGCGGCCTTCTTGCGCTTTTTCCTGCTGGTGCCCAGCGGAGCCCCCAAAAGCGGCGTGTCCCCCTGCATCAGGATCAGGCTGTCCGCAGTTTCATGCACCGAGAACGGCGCGGCATCGACGGGAACCGTGGCGGCTTCGGCCTCGGGTATCGGGTCGGGAGACAGGAACCGCGCCTTGATCTGCGCCTGCTGGTCGGCCGGTAGCGCGCGGATATCGGCCCCTTCGTCTGAGGCATAAAGCTCTTCCCATGCGCTTTCCATGATCGCGGCCACGTCCGCCGCGCTTGGTTCGGCGGCGGGGGCTGTCATCAGCGGCATCTTGGGGCCTGCATCAAGGTCGATGTCCTCCACCGCGTCCTCGGGGAGCTTGTCGAGCATCTCGATGAATGACTCGTCGAACACATCAGGGTTGAATGAAATGCCAGAGGCGGAATGGAGCTTCATGGGTAAACCTACTTTCTTTAACTTTGACACAATAAGCCTGCACAATAGACGAGTTTTGAATTCTCTCTGTGGTGAACATCACACTTGAACAGACAGTCGCCCCCCCCGGACGCCGCCAGCCGGGGCGCGCGCGGCGTTTCGTGGCAGCAGCAGGACGCGTGTCTGTAGATCAGCCGTTATTCGGGAAGACCGGCCTTTTTCCACCCTTCGCGCCAGCTTTCGGAACAGGCCGGAACGGTAAAGATCGGCAGCCTGGTCTGATCCGAGGAAGCGGTGATATCCGGGCGCAATGCTTTCAGGTCGCTTATCGCCGCCTGCGCCGCTGCGGCATCCGACATTTGACCCAAGGCGGCAATAAGCATCAGGTGGCTCATGACAAATCCGGACCGAACGGCCAGAGCGTCACGCGCTGCGGCGGCGGCCTCGTCATACCGGCACAGCTGAAACAGTGCACTTGCCCGGGCGATATGTGCCGCATGACGCATCGGGTCTTTCGGGCTGAGTTCAATGGCATGTGTTGCGTGGTCCAAAGCCTCATCCGGTCGGTTCAACATGCACAGGTTGATGGAGGCGAGCATGTGAACACTTGCAGCATTGGGGTTTTCGGCCAGCGCCTGTTTGAACGCCGCACGCGCACGCGGCAGGTCGCGGGCCAGCATCGAGATTGAATGCGCCGCATAAGCCATGGCAATGCCGTCGGAGCGGTCGCTCATGAGAACGCGTTCAGCCGCGCTGATGGCGGCCTTGGGCCCTTCGCCGATGGGATCAAGCCCCTGCACAAGCCGCTGAATATGCAGCCAGGCCAGCAGCCCTGCGGCAGCGGCGTAATCCGGGTCGCGGTCCAGCGCCAGCGTTGTCAGCCGGATGGCTTCGCGATTGGCGTCATCTGTCAGCAGATGAAAATGCGACAGCGCCTGAAGGTAGAGTTCATAGGCTTCGAGATTTTCTGTCGGCTTGGCGCGGGACCGGTTCGTTTCGGCGTGGCGCAGCGATGGCTCGATCGCTGTGACGACCTCTTGCGTGACCTTGTCCTGAAGGTCGAAGATATCGTCCAGCACTCCGTCAAAGCGATCGGCCCACAGGTGGCTGCCATTTTCCGCATCAATCAACTGCCCGGTGATCCGGACACGCTGTCCCGCGCGTCGGACGGACCCTTCCAGCACATACCGAACCCCGAGCGTCAGGCCGACCTGTCGGATATCCGTCGTTTTTCCCTTGAAAATGAAGGACGAGTTGCGGGCCACGACCATCAGCCAGCGAAAGCGCGACAGTTCCGTGATGATGTCTTCGGTTATGCCGTCGGCAAAGAACTCTTGCTCGGGGTCGCCGGACATGTTGTCGAAGGGCAGAACGGCGATCCCCGGACGAGTGTCGGCGGGTGTAGCAAGATGGGCGGTTGAACCCTTTGGCCAGCACCAGACACCAACGCGGCGCGTGATGTTCTTCAGCTCGGCCTGCCCGCCGCCGTCGAACAGGGCCGCATCGCCCCGGTCAAGGCTGTGATGCGCCGTGTCCGAGATCAGGATCTGGTCGGGTTTGGCCAATGCTTCGAGCCGGGCAGCGACATTGATGCCATCACCGAAAATGTCTTCGCCTTCCGTGATGACCTCACCCGTGTGAATACCGATGCGCAGCCGCAGCCCTTCGGGCTTGTCGCAGGATTGCAGGGCAATCGCAAAATCCGACGCGTCGGACGTTGACCGGAATTCGGCGATCCAGCCATCCCCCATGCTTTTGATCAATGTGCCGTTGTGGGTTTCCAGCAGGGCAGTGAGCGTGTCGTCACGGAACGATTTCAGCGCTGCAAGTGTACCCTGCCGGTCCTGATCCATAAGCGCCGAGTACCCGACAACGTCAGCCGCCAGCACTGTCGTAAGCCGTCTTTTCATTCGCACCCCCAATGAAAGTGAGGTTAGCGCAGTGATCCGGTTCTGTCAGGCCATTTCCCGGACGGGGGGCAATGGCACGCATCGCACCATCATGCGGCCCCTGTGCCTTGTATCGCGCTGCGAGGGGTCAGGGCCTGCCTCAGCATGATCCGGCCAGCTTTTTCGGTTTCGCTTTCCTTCCAACGCATTCTCATGTATGCGCGCGGTATCTGAGACGTTGTGCCCTGACCCCGGCACTCGAACGGAAGATAAATGGGGTCGGCGGCAATGGGGCCGCCATGCAAAACCGGAGACCCGCAGGGGCGGGAGTGCTCCGTTCTAGGATACGCATATGTTTGATGTAACGAAGAAATCGATGCAGTGGGGCGAGGAGACGCTGACACTGGAAACCGGCAAGGTTGCCCGTCAGGCCGACGGCACCGTGATTGCCACGCTGGGCGAAACCAGCGTCATGGCCAACGTGACCTTTGCCAAGAGCCAAAAACCCGGTCAGGACTTTTTCCCGCTGACCGTACATTACCAAGAGAAATATTATGCCGCCGGTAAGGTTCCGGGTGGCTTCTTCAAGCGCGAGGCGCGCCCGACCGAGAAAGAGACGCTGACCGCGCGTCTGATCGACCGTCCGATCCGCCCGCTGTTCGTTGACGGTTTCAAAAACGAAGTTCTGGTGATGTGCACCGTGCTGAGCCACGATCTGGTCAATGATCCCGACATCGTTGCGATGATCGCCGCGTCGGCTGCGCTGACCATTTCCGGCGCGCCGTTCATGGGCCCGATCGCCGGTGCCCGCGTTGGTTTCGTGGATGGCGAATACGTCCTGAACCCGACCGTGGACGACATGCAGGACCTGCGCCTGAACCCTGAACAGCGTCTGGATCTGGTTGTTGCCGGTACCAAAGACGCCGTGATGATGGTTGAATCGGAAGCCTATGAGCTGTCCGAGGCCGAAATGCTGGGTGCGGTGAACTTTGCGCATGAGCAGATCCAGCCGGTCATCGACCTGATCATTTCGCTGGCCGAAGACGCCGCGAAAGAGCCGTTCGAATTCGTCGCACCCGATTACTCGGAGCTTTACGCCGCCGTGTCGGCTGCCGGTGAAGAGCAGATGCGCGCCGCGTTCGCGATCACCGACAAGCAGGAGCGCACCGCCGCTGTTGCCGCTGCCCGTGAAACGATCAAAGAAGCGCTGACCGAGGAACAGCTGGAAGACGCCAACCTTGGTTCGGCGATGAAAAAGCTGGAAGCCGGCATTCTGCGCGGTGACGTCGTCAAGGGCGGCAAGCGCATCGACGGTCGTTCGACCACCGATGTTCGCGCCATCGAAGCCGAAACCTCGTTGCTGCCGCGCACACACGGCTCTGCCCTGTTCACCCGCGGTGAAACCCAGGCGCTGGCCGTGACCACGCTGGGCACCGGCGACGATGAGCAGTTCATCGACGCGCTGCACGGCAACTTCAAATCGAACTTCCTGCTGCATTACAACTTCCCCCCCTATTCGGTTGGTGAAGTGGGCCGCGTGGGTTCGCCCGGCCGTCGCGAGATCGGTCACGGCAAGCTGGCATGGCGCGCACTTCAGGCGGTTCTGCCTGCGCCGACCGACTTCCCCTATACCATCCGCGTGGTGTCCGAGATCACCGAATCCAACGGCTCCAGCTCGATGGCGTCTGTCTGCGGCGGTTCGCTGTCGATGATGGATGCAGGTGTTCCGCTGAAAGCCCCGGTTGCCGGTGTGGCCATGGGCCTGATCCTGGAAGATGACGGGTCTTACGCGGTTCTGACCGACATTCTGGGTGACGAAGACCACCTGGGCGACATGGACTTCAAGGTTGCGGGTACTGCAAACGGCATCACCTCGCTTCAGATGGACATCAAGGTCGCGGGCATCACACCTCAGATCATGGAAACCGCCCTGGCACAGGCCAAGGACGGTCGGATGCACATTCTGGGCGAGATGGGCAAAGCCCTGTCCGAGACCAACGAGTTCTCGGTCCACGCACCGCGTATCGAAACCATGAACATCCCGACCGACAAGATCCGTGAAGTGATCGGTTCGGGCGGCAAGGTCATCCGCGAGATCGTCGAGGTTTCGGGTGCCAAGGTCGACATCAACGACGATGGCGTCATCAAGATCGCATCGCCCGATGGGGAATCGATCAAGAAGGCTTATGACATGATCTGGTCGATCGTGGCCGAGCCGGAAGAAGGTCAGGTCTATACCGGCAAGGTGGTCAAGATTGTCGATTTTGGTGCCTTCGTGAACTTCTTTGGCAAGCGGGACGGTCTGGTCCACGTGTCCCAGATCGAAAACCGCCGCCTGAACCATCCGTCGGATGTTCTGAAGGAAGGTCAGGAAGTGAAGGTCAAGCTGCTGGGCTTTGACGATCGCGGCAAGGTCCGCCTGTCGATGAAAGTGGTCGATCAGGAAACCGGTGAAGAGATCGTTCCCGAGAAGAAAGAAAAGAAAGAGGAAAGCGCCGAGTAATCTGCCAACCCTTAGATTGAATGCGAAAGGCCCCGGTTTCGACCGGGGCTTTTTTTGTACGTGCGGTCAAGAACACCGGGTGTCCCGTGGCTTGGTAAATCAAATGTTAACACTTCATGCGTGTATTTACTCAACCATAAGGATGATCATGTTGCATTCAGGGATGCTTTTCGACCGTGGCCTCGATTACCGTTTTCGAAATCAGCGCAGACCCCTACAGCAATAAAAGCGTCGATATAACCGCCGCTTATTCCGTTGACATCACCGACAATGACGCCTTGTTGCAGGATCCCGACCCTGACAGCGCGCAGCTTGACCTGTCGGCCCTGCCCGGTTTTTCCGGGACAAGCCAGAATTTCAGCACCTTCGAAAGCTATTCGGGAACGGTGAACGGGGCGCCTGTCACCTTCATTCTGGTTCAGTTCTCGAACCCGCGCTACATCATCGTCACCTCGGGTCAGGCGCAGTTGAACGATACGATCACGGGGACCAGCTTTGGCGGGACGGCAGCGCCAACCACCTATCAGACCTTGCCGTCTTTCGTGTGTTTCACCGCCGGGTCCCTGATCCGGACGCCCGTCGGGCTGCGCCGGGTCGAGACGCTGAATCCCGGCGACCCGGTTGTCAACGCCAAGGGCCATACCCGCCCGGTGCGCTGGATCGGCAGGCGTCGCTTGTCAGCGCAGGAGTTGCAGCAGGACCCTCATCTCTGCCCGGTACGGATCATGGCGGGGTGTTTCGGGACAAACAGCCCAAGCCGTGATCTGGTCGTCTCACCACAACACCGGATCGCCGCCACCTCGGCGATGATGGAGCTAATGCATTGCGAGACCGCGATGCTGGCCCCGGCCAAGGGGCTGATCAACGGGCGAACAATCGTTCAGGAGCTGCCCGCGCAAGGGGTCGAATACGTCCATATCCTCTTTGACCGGCATGAGCTGGTGAACGTCGAAGGCATCTGGTCCGAATCCTTCTATCCCGGTGGCACGACATTGGGCGCGATGGCACCCGCCACAAGGCGCGAGCTGTTCACCCTGTTCCCGGATCTGGCCTGCGGTGCCGGTGGCTATGGATCAACCGCGTTGCCGGTGCTGAAACCCTTTGAGGTTCGGGTGCTGAAGGCGGATCTGACGCTGCCCTGCTGGACTCCTGTCCCGAACACATCTGCACACGCCGCCTGACAGGGGTGCCGATCAGTGGGCAACCCCGCCGGGGCCGTGTTTCAGTAGATGCCACTGGCCATAGCTGTCCTTCAGGTCCAGCTTGATCGCGGCATCAGAGCGGGTCGAGGCGCTGCCGATCTCGGCAATGGAAAACTCGATCCCGCCGGGGATATCGATGCGCACACGATGCGCGCCGCCGCCATGTGGGGCCTGGATCGGCTGTCCGGTGGATTTCAGGACATCACCAACGGAAACGCTGGCCGTGCGTTCTTCGAGGTCCATCTCGAATTCGATCGGCAGGTAGAGCGTGTCATGGACCGTCTCGCACATTGCCCTGAACACGTACCAATGCGTCGCCATCTCTTCGGTTTCTTCACCGTGAAAGACCTTTTCCAGCGCGTCGCGCTGTGCCGGGGTTGCTGCGGGATCGACGATCACCTGCATCTCGCCGCCGCCTTCAAAGATCGGCCCCGGCCAGGCATAGATCAGCGCGGCTTTGGTCCCGCTAAGGTCGGTGTCACCGAAATGCCCTTTGCTCACCTCCAGCACTTCGAACCCCCGGCAATCGCCATGGGTCGGCAACTCTTCGAACTGGCAGGGGCAGGCATAGCCGCAATTGCAGTTCCCGAAACTCTCTCCTTCAACATACCAATCTGTAAAAGCCATGGTCTTCTCCCGCTAAGTACAGTCCGAAAGCCCGAGGTGATTGGTCTTATGCCTGAGTTTTGCCCCGGAACATCCTATCACAAATTGCCCCGAACCAGAACCTGAGGACCATGAGACGGCAGATGAACGGGCCTGCCCAGCCCCGGATCTATTCATTCACGCGCGTCCAAAACCCTGTGAAACGAAGTGATAGCCCCGCGCCTTTCCTTTCCGCCAAGCCCGCCCACATCGAAGCCAAGCAGAGTTTTGGAGCAACGGAGACAATCATGATCAAGCACGTTTTACTTACCTCAACGGCCCTCGCCGTCAGCGCGACGGCGCTTGCCGCGCAGAGCCTGGGCGACGGCACCTATATTCAGGGCTTTGTCGGGTACAGCCAGCTGCAGGACAGCGATTTCGCGGGCACGATCGGCGGCACGCCGCAATCGGTCGACACGGAGTTCGACGCGGGTTTCGGTCTGGGCGTGGCCATCGGCAAGGAGATCCCGCAATGGTCCAATGACAGGTTCGGCACGCGGATTGAGCTGGAGCTGTCTTACCGCGACAGCGACGTGGATGGTGTGAACTTCTCGGGCAACGGGCCGGGGGCCGAGGGCAATATCTCGGGCGATGTCACGCAGACCTCATTGTTTGCCAATGTGCTGTTTGATTTCAAACAGGCGGGTGCGCTGACGCCCTATGCCGGGTTTGGTCTGGGGGCCACCTATTCGGATCTGGATTTTGCCTATGGGCCGGGTGTGGTACTGGATGACAGCGACACCACCTTTGCCGCGCAGCTGATCGCCGGTGTGGCTTACGAGATCAACCCGTCAACCGCCTTTACCGTCGACGCCCGCTATGCCCGCGCCTTTGACGTCTCGTCGCGGCGACTGGCCCCGAACGGCGCGTTGACCGGCATTGTCGAAGACGATCTGGATACGTTCAGTGTCAATTTCGGGCTTCGGTACAAGTTCTGAGGTCTAGGGGCAGGTTTCTCTCAGGTCATCCTGCCCCTGCCTGCTTCATCTGGCCCCAAATATCCTCGGGGGGAATCGTGCCGGCAGGCGCGATGGGGGGGCAGACAGCCCCCCTGACCCGGGAACCGCCTCAGGACGGCGCTTTGGTCTTGCGCAGATAGGGGAAGATCGTCTCGAACGCGCCGAATTTGGCCTTGGCGTCTTCGTTCGACACAGACGGTGGGATGATCACGTCTTCACCCGGCACCCAGTTGGCGGGCGTTGCGACACCTTTCGACGACATCTGCAACCCATCCAGCGCGCGCAGAATTTCCGCAAAGTTGCGACCCACGGTCATCGGATAGGTCATCGACAGTTTCAGCTGCTTGTCCGGGCCGATAATAAAGACCGACCGCACGGTGGCGCTGTCAGCCGGGGTGCGGCCATCGGGCAGGTAAGCTTCGGCAGGCAGCATGTCGAAGGCTTTCGACACGGCCAGACCGTCATCAGCGATGATCGGGAAACTGGGATTGGCCTTGCCGTATTCCTCGATGTCCTTCTTCCATTTCTTGTGGTCTTCAACACCGTCAACCGACACGCCGATCACCTTTGTGTTGCGCGCGGCCCATTCGTCGTTCAGCTGCGCGACGGCCGAGAATTCGGTGGTGCAGACAGGCGTGAAATCCTTGGGGTGCGAGAACAGAATGGCCCAGCTGTCGCCAATCCAGTCGTGAAACTGAATGGTGCCCTGATCTGTTTCTGCGGTGAAGTTCGGGACCGTATCGTTGATGCGCAAACCCATGGCTACTTCCTTTCCTGTTGAAAATCCGAGTCGATTGCCTGAAACCTAATCACTTTGTGCGAAGGTTAAACCTTTCATCGTGGTCGCGGCCAAGGAATTTGCCGGTTTCACTTGAAAAATAATTTGATCAAATTATCTATTGCCCCCTCTTCGCTTGGGTGACAGAGTGTCGGCGAACAGCCGGATTCTAGCTGAACCGACAGGAGGGCTCAGGATGATCGAGAAACGGAATTTCTATATCAATGGTCAATGGGTCGCGCCGTCGCAACCCAATGATTTCGAGGTCATCAACCCCTCGACCGAGGAGCCGTGCGCGGTGATCTCGCTGGGTGGTCAGGCCGACACGGATGCGGCGGTTGCCGCCGCCAAGGCCGCCCTGCCGGGCTGGATGGCAACGCCGGTGGAGACCCGCATCGCACTGGTCGAGAAGCTGATCGACATCTACCAGACCCGCGCGGAAGATCTGGCGCAGGCCATGTCGCTGGAAATGGGTGCGCCGATTGACATGTCGCGCAGCCAGCAGGTTGGTGCAGGCACGTGGCATTTGCAGAACTTCATCCGCGCGGCCAAGGCGTTTCAGTTTGAACGCCCTCTGGGGGATCACGCCCCGAATGATCGGATCATCTATGAGGCGGTTGGCGTGGCCGCATTGATCACGCCCTGGAACTGGCCGATGAACCAGGTCACGCTCAAGGTCGGTGCGGCGGCGATTGCGGGCTGCACGATGGTTCTGAAACCATCCGAGCAAAGCCCGCTGAATGCGATGATCTTTGCCGAGATGATGGACGAGGCAGGGTTCCCGCCCGGTGTATTCAATCTGGTGAACGGCGATGGCCCGGGCGTTGGCTCGCAGCTGTCGGGTCATCCCGACGTGGATATGGTCAGCTTTACCGGCTCGACCCGTGCGGGTACGGCAATTTCGAAGAACGCGGCGGAAACGCTCAAGAAAGTGCATCTGGAGCTGGGCGGCAAAGGCGCCAATGTGGTCTTTGCCGATGCCGATGAAAAGGCTGTCAAACGCGGCGTCCTGCATATGATGAACAACACCGGCCAAAGCTGTAATGCCCCCAGCCGGATGCTGGTGCAGCGCCCGATCTATGATCAGGCCGTTGAGATCGCGGCCGAGGTCGCCAGCAAGGTCACGGTGGGCAATGCCGCAGACGAGGGCCGCCATATCGGACCCGTCGTGAATGAGGTTCAATGGACCAAGATTCAGGACCTGATCCAGAAAGGTATCGACGAAGGGGCGCGGCTGGTCGCGGGCGGCACCGGACGCCCTGAGGGGCTGAACAAGGGCTATTATGTCCGCCCCACGGTCTTTGCCGATGCCAACAACCAGATGACCATCGCGCGCGAGGAAATCTTTGGCCCCGTCCTGACCATGATCCCGTTCGACACCGAGGAAGAGGCCATCGAGATCGCCAATGACACCCCTTATGGCCTGACCAATTATGTGCAGACGCAGGACAAGGCGCGCGCCAACCGCATGGCGCGGGTTCTGCGGTCGGGCATGGTCGAGATGAACGGCCAGTCGCGCAGCGCGGGCTCTCCGTTTGGTGGGATGAAGCAATCCGGCAACGGGCGCGAAGGTGGCGTTTGGGGGCTGGAAGACTTTCTGGAAGTCAAATCCGTCGGCGGCTGGGCGGCTGAATAATACACCCAGCGCAATGCAAGATGAGAGGGCGAGGCAACGCGGTTGCCTCGCCCGTGTTATGTCAGACAGGCCGCACCACTAGCTGGGGTTCCCCGTCGGACGTATGGCGACGGGAACGACCGTCCCAGCCAATCTCTCCTGTCACGCGCTGGCGATAGGCCGAGAAACTGTCGAACCGGACTACATCGACAGGCGTGTCGAACTGTAGGGTCACCCGGCGGTGTGCACCGTCCCCCAGCATGGTCAGACCACGAATTTCCGCCGTGAAGGGCTGGCCCAGGTATCGACCTTCGACCCGGTCGCCCACGCGCAAGCGCATCCGGTTGCCCGCCATCGCGTGCAATGTGTTCCAGTCGCGCACCCCATGTTGATGAGCCACCAGTTCCAGGGCCTGACCGTGCGACAGCTGAACGCCGGTGTCGTGCAGTTTCCGTCGCAGGCGTTTGGCCTGCTCTTTCAGCTCCTCCAGCGGAGCGATGTCTTGTGACAGTGTCATGTTTTGCCTCGTTTCCTTGAACGGGCGCGAGTTTAGGACGGGGTTCGCATTACCATCCGCGCGCCGGGAAAGGGCAACAGATGTTTGTTCAACCGGGTTTCACCAAAGCCTATGGCCGCGAACGGCAGGGGACCCGAACCTGCGTTGCTTTTTGGCAGCGGTCGGGCCTTCTGTCAATCAGGCGTCGGCCTGCGCCGCCTCATAGGCCAGCATGGCCCGTTTGACCGGCAGACCCCAGTGATAGCCGCCCAACCCCCCTGATTTGCGCAGGGCGCGGTGACACGGGATCAGCCAACTGACCGGGTTTCGCCCGACCGCCGTGCCCACGGCGCGCACGGCCTGCGGCGAACCCACGCGCTGCGCGATCTCGGAATAGGTCGTCACCTGCCCCGACGGGATGTGCATCAGTGCTTCCCATACCTTGATCTGCAAGGGCGAGCCGATCAGGTAGAGCGGCGTCGGCTCTAACCGGTCGCGGGCCGTGCCGAAAGCGCTGAGAACCCAGGGGCGCAGACGCATGGTATCTTCGACATAATCCGCGTTGGGCCAGCGCGAGACCATATCCTCCATCGCCGCCTTCTCTCCGGTTTCGGCCCCGAAGGCGATGCCGCAGATCCCCTTGTCGGTGCCCATGACCAGCGCGGGACCAAAGGGGCATTCAAACCAGCCCCAGTAGATCGTCAGACCCGTGCCCTTGCGGGCGTATTCGCCGGGGCTCATGGATTCCCATTTCAGGAACAGATCATGCAGGCGGCCACTGCCGGACAGGCCGACATTATGGGCGGTTTCAAGCGTGGTGAACCGTTCGCGCAGCAGCGCCTTTGCATGGCCCAGCGTAAGGTATTGCTGATACCGTTTTGGCGACACACCAGTCCAACGCGAGAACAGGCGCTGGAAATGCGCTGGGCTCATATCCATCTGGCGGGCCAACTCATCGAGGCTGAGGGTTTCACCGCCCTGATCAATCAGGTCGATTGCCCGGCGCATGACGTTATAGTGGTATCCGCTTTCGGGGGTCTGGACGTTCATGGTTGCACCTCATTGTCTGGCACAAACCATAGCGCGCGCGACACGCTGCCGCGACCCGGAACTTGCGCATTGGCTTTGGGCTTGTGTCGCGGCCCCTCGGGCGGCATTAAGGCCCGGATGGCAAAGCAACTCGACTATCATACGATCCGCGAGATCTTTACGCGCTTTCAGGAGGCCGACCCCGAACCCAAGGGTGAGCTTGAGCATGTGAATGTCTACACGCTTGTCGTGGCCGTGGCGCTGTCGGCGCAGGCAACCGATGCGGGGGTCAACAAGGCCACGCGCGAATTGTTCAAGATCGCCGATACGCCGCAAAAGATGCTGGATCTGGGCGAGGAGGGCCTGATCGAGCATATCAAGACCATCGGCCTGTTCCGCCAGAAGGCCAAGAACGTCATCAAGCTGAGCCGTATTCTGGTCGAAGACTATGGTGGTGAAGTCCCAAATTCCCGTGCAGCACTGCAATCGCTGCCGGGTGTCGGGCGCAAGACCGCCAACGTTGTGCTGAACATGTGGTGGCGGCAGCCGGCGCAGGCTGTGGACACGCATATCTTTCGCGTCGGCAACCGCACCGGCATCTGCCCCGGCAAGGACGTGGACGCGGTCGAGCGCGCCATCGAAGACAATATCCCCGCCGATTTTCAACTCCATGCGCATCACTGGCTGATCCTGCATGGCCGGTATCATTGCAAGGCGCGCAAGCCGCAATGCCCGACCTGCATCATCCGTGATCTCTGTCAATTCGAGGACAAGACATTATGAAAACCTACCAGCTGACCGGTATCGGAAATGCCGTTGTGGACGTGATCTCGCAGGCCGATGACAGTTTCCTGGAACTGATGGGCATTGAAAAGGGCATCATGCAGCTGATCGAGCAGGAGCGCGGCGAGCTGCTGTATGCCTCGATGGAGGGCCGGGTACAGACGCCGGGCGGGTCTGTTGCCAACACGATTGCGGGCGCGGGTGCGCTGGGGTTGGATGCCGCCTTTATCGGACGGGTGCATGACGACGCGCTGGGCCGGTTCTATGCGGATGCGATGAACGAAGATGGCGTCGATTTCGTGAACCCGCCTGTTCCGGGCGGGGAATTGCCGACCTCGCGCTCGATGATCTTTGTCTCGCCCGATGGCGAGCGGTCGATGAACACCTATCTGGGCATCTCCTCGGAACTGTCGTCGCATGACGTGCCCGATGAGGTCGCCGGAAGCAGCCAGATCATGTTCCTTGAGGGCTATCTGTTCGACAAGGAAAAGGGAAAGGCCGCGTTCCTTGAGGCCGCGCGCGCCTGCCACAGGGGCGGCGGCAAGACCGGGATCGCCATTTCCGACCCGTTCTGCGTGGAACGGCACCGGGTCGATTTCCTGCTGCTGATCGAGAATGAGCTGGATTTCGTCATCGGCAACGAGGCCGAAATCAAATCGCTGTTTGAAACCGACGATCTGGAAGAGGCGCTGATCAAGACCGCCGAGATTTGCCCGCTGGTGGTTTGCACGCGATCGGGTGACGGGGTGACCGTCCTGAACGGAGGCACACGCATCGACGTGCCGGTCAAGAAGATTGTCCCTGTAGATGCAACAGGTGCCGGTGACCAGTTCGCTGCGGGGTTCCTGTACGGAATGGCCACCGGACGCGACTACGAGACCTGTGCCAGGATCGGCAACGTCTGTGCCCGCGAGGTTATCAGCCATATCGGCCCGAGACCCGAGGCGGATATGCTGGAATTGTTGCGGGAAGAAGGGTTGCTTTGAGTCCAAGGTGGACCACGTCAACTCTCATCTCAGAAGGGAACTCGCAATCTTGTCGGCTGCAGCTTCATTCAGCCTTAGGTGGCTTGTTCCTTAAAAATTACCGCATAGCGAGGTGCGAAATATTTGACGAAGGCTCTAACTTCAGGTCGTCGGTAGGCATCTGGTGAAACCAACAACAAATGTGGCGCTGACAGCTCCTCGATCTCGTCGAAGCACCTGATGAGGGTTTTGTCCGGCTCAAGCAACTTCACGTTGCTTATTCCCAACCCTTGACCCGCCCTGATCGCCGAATGCATTAAGTCCAGTTCGCTATAGGTCGCCACAATCTGCTGGGGCTGAATGCGTTCAACTAACCAATGGTGAAAAACGTTGGGGACGTCCCCTCTTTGGAACGTGACGAACCTGTGGCCTTTCAAATCCTGAGATGAGGTGGGTAATCCAAATTCCTGCTCATAACTTTTCCCACCAAACAGCGACCACTTCGCGTCGCTAATCTTCCTTGAAATCAAATTTTGGTCAGGTTCAGTCCGCACCAATCGTAGCGCTATATCTGCTTCACCTGCCATCAGGTCCAGAGCTCTCACTGAAGGCAAGAACTCAAACGCTATGCCGGGGTTACTTGCCGAAAATTCATTGACAATATCGACCATTCGCGGCGAGAAGTTCGCTGAATATGCAGTGATACGAATGGGTTTTGTTGCCGCCAATTCACCTGCATGTCTGGCAAACATATTTGCTGCGGCTTCGAGCGTCTCGGCGCTCTTGACGAGATTGAGTCCGTTTTTCGTGAGTTTGAAGCCTCTGGTGTCACGCTCGAACAGAACTAGTCCGGCTGCATGTTCCAATGCATCAATACGCCTAGCCACAGTAGGTTGGGCCATGCCGAGTTTGCGAGAAGCGGCCAGCGTCGACCCCTCTCTGACGACCATCAGAAAAACGCGTACATCGGACCAGTTCCAATTCTCGCTCTGCATTTATGTAGAACAGCACAAATTCAAGCACGATACCAGAAGGTGATGCTGGCCAATAACCTGAATGGAGAACCCATGAACCAAGGTGGCTAACGATGACTTTGCACATCACCCCACAACTCGATACTTGGAAACCTTTCAGATTGTTGCACAAACTGTTTGAACGTATCCCTGATCCTTCACGGTACTGCGAGAATGACCATGAAGCGGCACGACAACGACGGGAGTTCATTCAAGAAATGATGCAAAGCCACCCTGAGGCATTTCAAAGTGAATTGGACGTTCAGTACCTGATGCAGTGCTACCCATCTTGGTTTTGAACGTGGCTCCAATGGGATTGCGCAGTTTTGTGTATTGTTGCGTGTCCGTTTCGTCCCGCTTAGCGGAACAACCTGAAAAGCATCCCTAGCGATCAGAGTTCGTTTAGATAGTCGGAAAAAGCCTCGACCACGCGCTCATACACATCGCGCTTGAACGGCACGATTTCGGCGATCAGCCGGTCTGGCTCCTGCCATTTCCAGCGGGTGAATTCCGGGTGGTCGGTTTCGATGTTGATCTGATCGTCGGCGCCGGTGAAGCGCAGCAGGAACCATTTTTGTTCCTGCCCGCGATAGCGTCCTTTCCAGATGTGGGGCACGATGTCATGGGGCAGGTCATAGGGCAGCCAGCCCTCGGTTTCGGCGATGACTTCGACCAGATCAGCCGTGACCCCGGTTTCTTCCCACAGCTCGCGCAGGGCCGCGACGCGGGGGTCTTCGCCCTTGTCCACACCGCCTTGCGGCATTTGCCAAGCGTCCGCGTGGCGGTCGTTGCGCTGTCCCACGAAAATCTTGCCCTCGGCATTCATCAGCATCAGCCCGACGCAGGGGCGATAGGGCAGTTTGGCGATTTCTTCGGGGGTCATGCGCGGCCTCATCGGGTTGTTCCGCCCACCTCTAGCAATCACCGGCGCTACAGCAAAGAGGGTGACGTGGGGTTTCGCGTGACAAAGTTGACGCGAACGTCAATCTAGCGGGCAAATTCAGGAGGGAGAGTTCCGCCATGACTGCGTACCCGAATATGCTGGCCCCGCTGGATCTGGGCTTTACCACGTTGAAAAACCGCGTGCTGATGGGCTCGATGCATACGGGGCTTGAGGAGACCGGCGACTGGAACCGGGTGGCCGAGTTCTATGCGGATCGGGCGCGGGGTGGCGTAGCCTTGATGGTGACAGGCGGGATAGGTCCGAACCTTGAAGGCTCGGTCCTGCCGGGGGCCTCGATGATGGTGAGCGACAAGGACGTGGCGCACCATTCCATCGTGACGCAGCGCGTACATGAAGCGGGCGGCAAGATCGCGATGCAGATCCTGCACGCGGGGCGCTATGCCTATGGGCCGAAATGCGTGGCCCCCAGCCCGGTGAAATCGCCGATCACTCCGTTCCCGCCCACTGAGCTGGATGAAGAGGGCATCGAGAAGCAGATCAGCGATATCGTCAACGCCGCCGTACTGGCGCAAAAGGCGGGCTATGACGGGGTCGAGATCATGGGGTCCGAGGGGTACTTCCTGAACCAGTTCCTTGTGACCCATACCAACAAGCGCACCGACCGCTGGGGCGGGTCTTATGAGAACCGGATGCGTCTGCCGATAGAGGTCGTGCGCCGCACGCGTGAGGCGGTGGGCACCGATTTCATCATCATCTACCGGCTGTCGATGATCGATCTGGTCCCCAACGGCTCGACCCATGACGAGGTGGTTCAACTGGCGCAGGAGATCGAAAAGGCCGGGGCCACGATCATCAATACCGGGATCGGCTGGCACGAGGCGCGGATTCCCACAATTGCCACCAGCGTGCCGCGTGCGGCCTTTGCCTGGGTGACCAAGAAGCTGATGGGCAAGGTGGGGATACCGGTGATCACATCAAACCGGATCAACACGCCCGAGGTGGCCGAAGAGGTTCTGTCGACCGGTTGCGCCGACATGGTCTCGCTGGCCCGCCCGATGCTGGCGGATGCAGATTTCGTCAACAAGGCGATGGCAGATCAGGCGGCAAAGATCGCGCCTTGCATTGCCTGCAATCAGGCCTGTCTGGATCACACGTTCAGTGGCAAGCTGACCTCATGCCTCGTGAACCCGCGCGCCTGTCATGAGACCGAACTGGTGATTGAACCGGCAAAAACGCGCAAATCCATTGCCATTGTGGGTGCAGGCCCTGCCGGTCTGTCGACCGCAATTATCGCGGCCCAGCGCGGTCACGACGTCACCCTGTTCGACCGCGCTGATGAGGTCGGCGGGCAGCTGAACATGGCCAAGCAGGTGCCGGGGAAAGAAGAATTCTGGGGACTGGTCGACTGGTACCGCAACATGATGGATGATCTGGGCGTGAAGGTGGAACTGAACCGCGAGGTTGGCGCAGATGACCTGACCGGCTTTGACGAGGTAGTCATCGCCACCGGCGTAAGACCGCGTGATCCGCAGATACCGGGGCAGGATCGGAACAACGTGCTGAGTTACATCGACGTGCTGCGCGGCAAGGCCGAGGTTGGCAAGTCTGCTGCCGTGATCGGGGCCGGTGGCATCGGCTTTGATGTGTCCGAGTATCTGCTGGAAGAGGGTCACAGCGCCACGACCGACCTGCCGCTATGGATGAAGGAATGGGGCGTGACGGACCCGGCTGAACACCGTGCGGGGTTGGCGCCCGAGGGGCCGCAACCCAGCGCCCCCGCGCGTCAGGTCACCTTGTTGCAGCGCAAGAAACAGGCGCACGGCAAAGGTCTTGGCAAAACCACAGGCTGGATTCACCGGGCAACACTGAAGATGAAGAACGTCAAATTCGTGGGTGGCGTGAATTATGAGCGCATCGACGATGACGGCTTGCATGTCAGCTTTGGCGAAGAGCGCGCGGACCCGACGGTGATCGCGGCCGACACCATCGTGCTGTGTGCCGGTCAGGTGTCCGAACGGTCACTGGCGGACACGCTGATCGAGCGGGGCATCACCCCCCATGTGATCGGGGGTGCGGATGTCGCCGCCGAACTGGACGCCAAGCGCGCGATCAATCAGGGCACGCGGCTGGCGGCGGAATTCTGATCGCCCCGGTTTAACGTTTCCCAGTCGGACAGCGCGAGTTTTGCACCCAGAGCGCCAAAGGCCGTTGCAAAACTCCGCCTGATCCACGTCATCACTGTCGGACGGCGGATCACGTAGTCGCGGGCCAGAACGGCACCCTTCGGCAGGCAAGGACGGCGATGGTGAAAACGGATTTCTTGACCCCGTCTGTGGTCACAAAAATGCCATTCTAAGATGAACAGAAACGCATAATTGCGCGGAAAACGCAGTATCGCAGGGTTCAGGACCGGTTTGGAAACTACTGTTTCCGCGTTTCTCATACGCAAACGATCCGATTCAAATCCCTGATATTATCCCATGTATGCCCCGATTCCGCCCAGATTCAGAGCGATAGTCGGGTTGGAAATCAATATCTGGGGAACGAGTATGGACCGACTGACCGAAATGGAAGCCTTCGCCAATGTGGTGGACCAGGGTGGCTTCACCGATGCGGCCAAGAAGATGGGCATCTCCAAATCGGCCGTGTCCAAACACGTCTCGAGCCTCGAAGCGCGTCTGGGGGCCCGGTTGCTGAACCGCACCACGCGCCGGGTGTCGCCGACGGAAATCGGCCTGGCCTATTATGACCGCGCACGTCGCGTTCTGAATGATGCGGGTGAAGCGGATTCGCTGGTCACATCGATGCAATCGGCCCCGTCCGGTCTGCTGCGCATCAGCGTTGCCACGGATTTCGGCGTCAATCATCTGTCACCGGTCCTGTCCGATTTCCTGGCCGTCTACCCCGACATCACCGTGAACATGGTTCTGAACAACCGCTATGTCGAACTGATTTCCGAAGGATTTGACGTGGCCGTGCGCATCGGCGAGCTGGAAGACAGCACGTTGCGCGCCCGCAAGTTGACCGAAACGGTCAAACGCATGGTTGCCGCGCCCAGCTATATCGAACGGTTCGGGCGCCCGCAGAAGATCGACGATCTGAACGAACACAAGTTGCTGCACTATTCCAGCCAGTCGTCAGGCAATGTCTGGAAGCTGACCGCACCGTCCGGTGAAAAGCGTCAGGTGCGCACCGCGGGCTGGCTGAGCGTGAATGACGGACAGTCGCTGCTGAACGCGGCCATTTCGGGGCTGGGGATCGCGTATCTGCCCAGCTATCTTTATGCCGAGGCGTTGAAATCGGGGCAGGTTGTCGATGCCATGCCGTCCCTGCCGGACGAGGTACAAGGCATTTACGCCGTTTACCCGCCCGGCCGCTTCACACAACCCAAAGTCCGGGCCTTCATCGATTTCCTAGTCGATGCGTTCGAAGACAAAAGCCCGATGGATTGGTAGTTTCTCCCTGAAGACCAACCTTTGGCCCGCATGTCAAAGTGCGGGCCTTTTTTTATGAACCGATCACCGTCAGACCCATGGATCGCGCGGAAGAGCGCAGGCTTTCCATCAATACGTTCTGGCCCGGCGGCGGCGTTTCGGCATTGCGCGCCAGCAATGCGATATCGCGATTTGCATTGGGAATGGACAGCGGTCGCAGGCGCACCTCGTCGCGGTAGATCCCCTGTCTGCGAGCATAAAGATCAGGCAGTACCGCAACCCCAACCCCCGAAGCCGCCATCAGAACAATGGAATCAAGCGTCGTGCCTTCATATTCATCCGAAACCACGCCGCCGCATTCCGCTGCCAGCGCATAGACGATGCGCGACAGGCGGTGGCTTTGGTCAAGGGTCAGGAACAGCCGGTTCTGCAAGTCGGCGGCACTGACGCCCTGTGGGTCCTGCGCCAGAACGTCGTCAACGGCCACCGCGACCCAGAGGGGTTCGTTGAACAAGCGGTGTTGCACGGTATTGGGGTGATCCTCGGGCGTTGACAGGATCAGGTCAAATCGACCGGATTTCAGGCCCTGTTCCAGATCGCGGGTGTTTTCCTCGCGCACGACAATGCGTAATCCGGGGCGCAGGCGGTGCACCTCTTTGATGGCTTGCGGCAACAGGTATGGCCCGATCGAAGGCAAAACGCCTAACCGCAACCTTCCGCCAACGGGCATATCGTTGGTCATGGCGTGGCGCAGGTCCTTGACCTCGGCAAGGATCCTTTGCGCGCGCGAGATGAACTCTTCCCCCTTTGTGGTCACCTGAATTCCGCCGCGATTGCGGTCAAAGATCCGAACGCCAAGCTCTTGTTCTACGGTCGCAATTTGCGCCGACAGGCTGGGTTGGCTGACATTCAGCACTTCGGCGGCCAAACTGAACCGTCCGAGGCGGCTGACCGTGACGATGTATTCCAATTGGCGCAGGGTTGGACGCATTTCATAACCTGAAACTATATTAAACTTAAAAAGATAGTATTTGGCGAAATCAATTTTGCAAGGCACCTAGCCCTGAAACGAGGGATCAGGAGTCAAGTATGCCCGGAGTGATCGAGACGCTGTCCAGCAACCTGCTGGTGCCCACCATTTTGTTTTTTGCCCTAGGGCTTTTGGCCGCTTTTGTGCGCAGCGATTTGTCTATCCCGGCCGGAGCGGCCAAGTTCATGTCGCTCTACCTGCTGTTGGCCATCGGGTTCAAAGGCGGTGCCAGCCTGGCCGCGCACGGCATCCATTTGCAACTGTTCCTGACCCTGCTGGGCGGAGTGGCCCTGTCCTTTACCATCCCCTTCGTGGCCTTTGCCCTGCTGAGGATGATGACACGGCTGGATGCGTTGAACGCTGCGGCGGTCGCAGGGCATTACGGGTCGATTTCGATTGTCACCTTTGTCACCGCCACCAGCCTGCTGGATCTGGTAGGTCTTGCCCATGACGGGTTCATGGTGGCGGTGGCGGCAGCGATGGAGGTGCCGGCCATTCTGTCGGCGCTGTGGCTGGCGCACAAGACCGGCGGAAATGGCGTCAAGGATGACAAGCTGTGGCGTGATCTGCTGGCCAATGGATCAATTGTGCTGCTGACCGGGGCGTTCCTGATCGGGGCCATAACCGGGGGTGAAGGCATGCAGATGATCGCGCCTTTCATCGTCACGCCTTTCACCGGCATCCTGTGCCTGTTTCTGCTGGATATGGGGCTTTCGGCGGGGCGCAGCCTGATCAGCAATCGCGACAAACTGTCGGTTGGCCTGTTCGCCTTTGGCGTATTGATGCCCTTGATCGGCGCGCTGATGGCCTGGGCCGTCGGTGCGGTAATCGGATTGCCGCAAGGCAGCCTGTTCCTGTTCATGGTGCTGTCGGCCTCGGCGTCTTATATCGCGGTTCCGGCCGCCATGAAAATCGCACTGCCAAAGGCCGAGGCCGGGATTTATCTGACCCTGTCGCTGGGTGTGTCCTTTCCGTTCAACATCACAGTCGGATTGCCGCTGTACCTGTGGTGGGTCAGTTGACGAGCAAGACCGCCTCGACCCGGCGGTTCAGCTCTCGCCCTTCGGGGGTTGCGTTCGATGTGAGCGGGGACAGATAGCCGACGCCCTGTGCCTCGATCCGGTCGGCGGCCACGCCATGCGCATCAATCAGACGGGTGCGGACGGACTCGGCCCGACTTTTGCTGACCGCAATATTGGCCTGCAACGCGCCGGTGTCATCGGTGTGCCCCACCAGCGCCAGGCGCATCTTGGGGTTTTCAGCCAGATATCCGGCCAGCAGGGTCAGAGAGGCATAAGTCCCCTCGTCCAGCGCAACCTCACCGGTTGGGAAATGCAGATCGTCCAGTATCACGTGACCCGATGTTGCCAGTGCTTCGAGCAGCCCGCCCGACCCCTCGACAGCCTGTTCGATCACGACCGGAACAGGGTCCGGTGCATTCTGGGGCGTGACGCGGATCATCTGGACATACCCGTCCGGGGGGTTGCGGCTGACCAGCAGGCTGAGGGCAACAGACCCCTTGGTGGCCGACAGGAAACGGTAATCCTGAATGGCGACGTACATGTCCGGGGTCGGTACCACTTCGGTGCCAAAGCGGAAGTCGAACCCGCCACAGGCGCGGGCATCACATTCGAACAGAATCTTGTAGCCCTGAGCCTCGATCTGGTCGCGCAGCGGGGCCAGTAGCTGGAGGGTTGTGCTGGAGCCCGCCTGAAGCCGCCACGTGTAGCGTTCAACCCGGCCTTCGAGGGTGTCAGCAGGCACCGCGCCATTCGCAAAAGGCCCCGTTGGCAGGTCATAGCTGTCCAACGGCGAGGTGCGGTCGCTGATCTGGCGGGCGCTGGCTGGCAGGGTCAGGTCCTGCGCCAGAACCGGCCCCGCAAAAAGCGTGGCAATGAGGGCGGCTGACCGGATCATCGAAACTGCGCGTGATACTCGGGGTTGGGCACCATTGCCGTGGCGCTGGCCACCCGGTTGGACATGTTGAAGAACCCGGCAACATTGGCAATGTCCCAGATATCGCGGTCGGTAAAGCCTGCATCGCGCAGTTTCTGGCGGTCGGGTTCTTCGATCTCGGCGCTGGCGGTTGTCATTTTGGCGGCAAAGTCCAGCATCGCGCGCTGCCGGGGCTCGATCGGTGCAACACGGTAATTCATCACCAGCATCTCACCCAGTTGCGGGTTGCCCGAAAGCTGCCGGACCGCGGCACCATGCGCGACCAGACAGTAGAAGCACTTGTTGATCGACGAAACGACCACGGCAATCATCTCGCGCTCCAGCTTGGACAGGCCGCTGTCGGCCAGCATCAGATCGTTATACATAGCCGTGAACGTGTTCAGCTTGTCGATGTCGAAGGCGTTTGCCTTTAGCACATTCGGCACCATGCCCAGCTTTTCGACACAGATATCGAAATATTTCTGCGTTTCCGGCGGCAGCGGATCGACCATGGGCAGGTTCAGCGCGGTGGGCATGTCTTTCTGTGTCATGGCGACCCCTTTTGCTCAGACAAGGTGACGGTAATGGTATTCGCTGGCGATCTCCATCCCGAGGGCGCGATAGAGACCATTGGCACCTTCATTGGCCTTGGTGCAGATCACACTGAGGCTTTGTGCGCCGTTGTCACCTGCCCAAATCGCCGCGGCCCGCATGGTCCACTGACCCAGCCCCTGACGGCGGTGCGCGGGCAGGATTTCAAGCGCATGAAGCATCGCGACATCGTCATGCATTGCTACGAAGGCTGCACCGCTGGGCTTGTCGTTGTGGCGCAGAAGCAAACCGGTTTTGGGACCCTTCGCGCGCTCCATCACCGCCAGACGTTCGGGCCCGATCCCACCGGCCGCCCAGATTTCACGCATGATTTCAAGCGGCTCCCAGACCGAAAACACCATGACCGGAGGGATCGGCTGATCGGTGAGGTGAGAGACGGGGCACGTATAGATGTTGACCGGATCAAGGATGTCATATCCCCGTTGCGCCAGCTTTGCATCCAGCGCCTCATCCCCCGGACGCAGGCAGAAGATGGATTCCTGCCCCATGGCCTGCATCGCGGCCTCGGCCGCGTCGATATCGGCATCGCTGGCCGGGGCCAATGCATTGGCCGCAGAAACACGCGAGCCACCGCCCTGCCCTTCGCGCAGTTGAAACGGCCCCAGCCTGCGATACCGCGCGGCAGGCCATGTGCCATCGACGATGTCAGCCCAGTCGCCGCTCAAAGCGCAAGCTCTTTCGCCAGACGGGTCATGGCCGCGTCAATCCGGCTGCCATCGGTGCCGCGCACCACCACGTTGGCCCCAAAGGCCCCGTTGATTTGAAACGGATAGCAACCGATGGACAGATCGCTGAAATCCTCGGCCAGCGCAGACAGGTTTGCGGCGATATCGCCTTCGCCCCGGTCCACGCGCAGGGTTTGCGACAACAAGGGGCTGCCACCGGTCAGCGTGGGCAGGACGCTGGCGACCATAGCCTGAAACACCAGCGGCACCCCGGCCATCACATGCACGTTCTTCAGGGTGAAACCCGGCGCCGTCGAGACCGGATTGTCGATCAATGTCGCGCCATCCGGGATACGCGCCATGCGCAGGCGGGCGGCGTTCAGTTCCAGCCCGGACTTGTCGTAATGCGCCTGCAACAGCGCGCGCGCGTCGTCGCGAACGTCAATCGGGGTGTCGAAGGCGCGCGCAATGCAATCGGCGGTGATATCGTCATGGGTCGGGCCAATGCCGCCGCTGGTAAAGACGGTGTCGTGGCTGTCAGACAGCGCTTTGACCGCCGCTTCGATGGCGGGGGCGTCATCGCTGACGATGCGAACCTCTTTCAGATCAATGCCGTGTTTTGCCAGCTCCTGCGCCAGATAATGCATGTTTGCATCGCGGGTGCGGCCCGACAGGATTTCATCCCCGATCACCAGCATTGCTGCGGTTGGATTGGCCATGGCGCGGACTCCTCTTGATCGTCTTCAGGGGCAGGTATAGGCCGTGAGACATGCGTTTTGGAACCCCTCTTATCCCCGCCCGCCTGATCCGTCGCTACAAACGCTTTCTGGCCGATTGCAGGCTGGACGACGGGCGCGAAGTCACCGCCCATTGCGCCAATCCGGGATCCATGATGGGGTTGGCTGAACCGGGCCAGTTGATCTGGTTGGAGCCCAATGACGACCCTAAGAAAAAGCTGAAATTCGGCTGGCGGCTGGTGGATCACGAAAACGGGCATTTCACCGGGGTCGATACTTCCGTCCCGAACCGGGCCTTGCGGGCAGCACTTGAGGCGCGCGAGATCCCCGAGCTGGCCGCTTATGAAACCGTCCGACCCGAAGTGAAATACGGGCAAAACAGCCGTATCGACTTCCTGCTGAGCGGCCCCGGTCTGCCAGATGCCTATGTCGAGGTCAAAAGCGTGACCCTTTCCCGTCAGCCCGGTCTGGCCGAGTTCCCCGACAGCGTCACCGGCCGCGGCACCAAACATCTGGGCGAGCTGGCACAGATGGCAACGCAGGGGCACCGGGCGATCATGCTGTACCTGGTGCAACGCACCGATTGCGACCGGTTCGCGCTGGCCGCGGATATCGACCCGTCCTATGCAGCAGCGTTCGAGGCGGCACAGGCTATGGGCGTAGAGCGGATGATTTGCGGGACGCGGATATCACCGGATGGGGTTTGGGTTGACACGAGTGAAACCCGGTTTGGTGTCTGATGGCTCTGAACGGGTGCGAGGCGCCCAGAGTGGACATCGTCTTTAGCAAGTTGGTCTGAAGAGGCTTATCAACTATTGTCGAGTGCATGTCGAACAATGGACTACATTTGCAACGAAAGTTGGCGGCAATACTGGCCGCTGATGTCGTCGGGTATTCGGCACTCATGCATAACGATGAGCAAGCAACACTGCAAATGCTTGATCATCTGGAAACCGACATCGTCACTCCAACAATAGTGGGCCAATCAGGTCAGATCGTGAAAAGCGTGGGCGATGGTTGGTTGGTTCGATTTGACAGTGCGGCACAAGCTGTGACTGCAGCAATTCAGATACAGGAACAATTGGCTGAGCACCCGTTAATGAAAGTGCGGATCGGCGTTCATGTTGGGGATATTACAGAAAAAGCCGACGACATACTGGGTGACGGTGTAAACATTGCTGCGCGGCTTGAGAGCATTGCTCCATCCGGCGGCATCGCTATTTCTGAACCAGTACACTTGAACCTTGACCGCACTCTGGCGGCTGCTTTCGAATCTGTCGGGAAGAAGAAGCTTAAGAACATCGAGCGCAGCCTAGATGTCTGGATGCATCATGGACTGTACGTGGCACCCACGCATAGAGCAGTTTCTTTCGCTGAAACGAACTTGCCAAGGCTCTCCATTTATCCCGTCTCATGCCGCGACCAACGCGTTGAACTAAAGGAAATGGCCGCAGCTCTGACTTCGGATTTCGGTTCCTATTTTCGAACAATCAACTGGTTGAATGCAGCGGTATCCTCGACGGAACCATCAAAGGGATATGCACTTCGTAGCGTGCTACGTGGATACGGGGATCGATTGCGTCTGGAATCCCGCTTACATGATCCTTCTGATTCTGAAATCTGGACCGAGAAGTTCGATGGGGTGGTCGAAGCCATCTTCGATTGGCAAGATGAGGTGGTAGAAAAGCTGTTGGACGCCGTAAGCGGAACCTTGATCGAGTTTGAGACCGCAAAGCTTTCGGTACTGCCTGAAAACGAACTAACTGCCGAGCAATGCGTCCTGAAGGGTATGATCGCTTGGTCTGGTGCCGGGATCGACAGCTACGAAGAAACGTTATCGTATCAAGCCAAGGCGATTGAAGCCAAACCAACTCTCACGGCCGCCTATGCCGAAGCTATTTGGACAATGAATGGCGCGAGGACTTACAATCTGCGTTGCGAACTGTCGACCTACTACGAGAAACTGCCATCTTGGATTGAGGCCGGGCGACGCATGGCAGGTCAAAACCCAACGCTTGATCTGAGTGTCGCCGTGGCTGACTATAATGTGGACGGGGATGCAGATAAGTTGTCCGTGGCGCTTGAACAAATCCAGAAAAGAGCACCGTTAGATGCCCGCCTTCATTTGTTTATGGGGTGGGGGTATAATTGGGCTGGGTTTCCTGAAATAGCACTAAGCTGCTTTCAAACGGCGCTTCGCTTGGGCCGGTATGGTGCTGTTTTCGTGGGCGCTTCCGGAGGTGCCGCCACTTCTTGCGTAATGCTCGGCCGAGACCGTGATGCCATCGCCTATGCAGAAGCAGGTATGCGATTCTCAAAGGATTATGCCGCTCTTCACAGCACGAGAGCTGCTGCACACGCAATGCTTGGGGAAACTGAAAAAGCGTCTGCAGCTTTGATGCAGATGCTGCAATTGGAACCTAGCGAAACGATCTCGAGGTGGCGTAGCAACGTGGATTATGGCGGTTCAGAAGGCGCTGAACGTTATTTTGAGGCGCTTCGACGGGCAGGGATGCCAGAATAGCGGCGCTGAAAACGGATTGTGCTGGCAAACACGTCCTCAAAGCCCGTAAAACCGTCAGTTCGCCCAGGTCCTGATTTTGCGCCCGTAGCGAATGCCGGCAATGTGGGTTGCACCCGCAGCACCCAGAACACCTTGTGAATCTCGGCCCTGGCCGCATTCACAAGAAAGTTCTACGGATTTCCCAAGTTAAGATGGCTTTGATGCCAAATATCGAGTTGCTGCGGAAAACAACTCTGCCTGTGAACTGACGCCCAGCTTGGAGTAGGCGTTGTGGCGATGCACTTTGACTGTACCTTCGGTGATCCCGAGAAATGCGGAAGCAGAGCCGGCTGAGTGGCCTTGCAAAACAAGGCGCACGACCTCGGCTTCTCTTGGGCTTAACCTGTCCGCACCAAAAGTGGCCAACCGTTCCTCAACCTGATTCAGGGCTTCCGGTTGTCTTTCGGCACCCCTCAGGTTCCAGTTTCGGATCACGGCGGCCGACAGGGTCTTATGGATGGAATTGATCTTCGCGACATCCTCAGGGGTAAACCGGGGCTGACGGGCGCCTCGCGACAGAGATATTACGACCCAGTCCCCGCTGTTTAGCCTTATCAGCACCCCCAACTCATCGCTGATCCGAACCTTGCGATAAAAGGTCCGGTAGTACTCTGAACGAAAGAACGCCTCATTGACTAAATCGGCCAGACGGTAAGCGCCGGGTTCTTTTCCCGATCTACACGCTTGCGAAAACGGATCCAGCAGGTATGGGCCGGTTGCATAAAACTGAATTGATATGGCCGCCTGCACGTCGTCGAGATCGTGATAGAGCGAGACAGGTGGTGCTTGATCCTGATAGCGCGTGAGGATCATCGATTCAAAACTGACATGCAGTTCCAACATCTTCCTCAGAGCTGTTGGGAAGAAGTCTGTTTCCAACCGCTCCAACAAGATTGCGTAGGTCTCATCCCACTTGGCCGCCGAGATGTCGCCGCTATCTGGTAACATAGCCAATTCCTATAACTAAAGATATATATCCTACCGCAAATTTACAGTGATGGCCATTCGATTCCATTGTTGATGTCAGAACGCTCGCCCGGGGTGCTGACTGTGCCTCGTCACCAAAGCCTCTCCGGACGTGAAAATTCAGGGCGGAATCCTGCAACAAGGAGGAGAAACAATGAAACCGCATTTTGGCCTTTCGGCTGTTGCCATTGCCTCAAACCTCGCGATCGCTTTTCCGGCTTCAGCCGAAGACCTCTCAATCTACAATTGGGCTGATTACTTTGGTGAAACGACAGTTTCGGACTACGAAAAGGAGACCGGCACACATGTCAGCCTGGACTATTACGATTCAAACGAAGTTCTGGAAACCAAGCTGCTGACAGGGGCGTCAGGTTACGATGTCGTTTTCCCCGCCGCGTCCAATGCGCAACGAGAGTTTCAGGCCGGGGCGTTACATCCGATCGACCCCGCGCGCCTGAGCAACTACGGCAATCTCAATCCGAAAATTCTGGCGTCGCTCGACAGTATACCCGGTGCCCGGCAATTGGGCGTACCTTACACTTGGGGCACAGTAGGGCTTGCCTACAATCCAACCATGATCAAAGAGCGACTGGGCACGGATGTCATCACATCCTGGGACGTTCTTTTTGATCCTCAGATCGCCGCCAAGCTTGCCGACTGTGGGATTGCCGTGCTGGACTCACCGGTAGAAATGGTCTCAGTGGCGCTGAACTATCTCGGGGCTGACCCGTACTCCGATGACCCCGCCGATCTCGACAGGGTTCAGGACCTCTTCGAGGCCGTCACGCCGTCCATTCGTTATTTTCACAACCAGAAAGCATCTACAGATTTGCCCGGTGGAGATGCCTGTTTGGCAGTGATGTACAGTGGTGATGCCGGCATAGCTCAGGCCCGCGCCATGGAGTCCGGCAATGGTGTCGAAATTCTGTATACAATTCCGAGCGAAGGCACTTTGATGTGGATCGACCTCATGTCCATCCCGGTGGATTCAACACGGGCGGATGAGGCATATCGATTCATTGACTACATGCTGCGGCCTGATGTCATCGCAGGAGTGTCCAACTACGTCTATTTTGCGAATGCGAACTCCGCAGCAGATACGTTCGTAGATGAAGCCATTCTGACCGACCCGGGAATCTACCCGGATGAGGCGACATTGAGACGGCTCTTCCCTGATCTGAGTGTCGGCGCGAAAACGCTGCGCAATCGCAACCGTCTTTGGACGAATGTAAAATCCGGCACCTGAACCCTGCCAAGCCCGGCAAAGGCGGGAAAGAATTGCAACACCCCGCCACTCGGGCAGCAATCATCAAAATGAACGGAGCCAATAATGGTGACTTCAACCGACCGCGCCTTTCTGGCGCAAAACGAAATGGGCATGGGGTATGAGCCGACCTTTAGCGGAGCGACAAGTCTGTTCCGGCGACAATATTCCCGCAATCTGGAGCGCGCGGATATGGTCACGTGGGGCGTTCCCTATGATCTCTCTGTGACCAATCGCCCGGGATGCAGGTTCGGGCCACGTGCCATTCGTGCTGTATCGACCAACCTCGCCTGGGATGGTGGGCCCTGGCCCTGGAGGTTTGATCCCTTCGAAATCCTGAACATGGTTGATTACGGCGATTGTGATATCGACCCAGGCTTTCCAGAGCAGATTGCGCTGCAAATTCAGGACCAAGCGCGGGAAATCCTGAAATCCGGTGCCTTTCTTCTGACGATGGGTGGAGATCACTCGGTCACCTATCCGATCCTGAAGGCGCAGGCAGAACGCCACGGCCCCATTTCGCTGATCCAGATTGATGCCCATTCGGATACATGGGAAGAACACCCAAAGCGGATCGACCATGGTTCAATGTTCTACCATGCCACTGTCGAAGGCATCATATCCCCTGAGACGTCAGTGCAGGCAGGCATGCGCACGCTGAATGAAAAGACTCACGGGTTCACGGTACTCGACGCAAATTGGGTTCACGAGAACGGGATTGATGCAACGGTTGCGCGCATCAAAGAGACAGTAGGAGACCGGCCTGCTTACCTGACCTTCGATATTGACGCGCTTGATCCGGCATTCGCGCCCGGAACCGGAACGCCGGTATGCGGAGGACTGTCTACCTATCAAGGGCAGTCTTTGGTACGCAAGCTCGACGGGGTCAACCTTGTCGGGGCCGATCTCGTCGAAGTCTCCCCTCCGTACGATCATGCAGAGATTACAGCTTTGGCCGGTGCATCGCTCTTGCTGGATATGGTTTGCTTAATAGCAAAGGCGCGAAAAAAAACGGATAAAGAGATGGCTTGAGAGTGATGCCGCAGCCCAAAACTCATTCGCACAGCGAACGGGGCCGCGCAACACGTCAGACGTCCAAGCGAAATGGTCGAAAAGTTGCATGTGGCGCGGTGAACCAGTTTCTTTTTGGGCGACGATAGAAATCGTGCAGATCAATGATCCATCCAGGACAAAGGGTGACAGTCAAATGTCGGTCAGACCTTGGTTTCCATAGAGTGAGTCGCGAGTTTTGCAGCTTTCTCAGCGGCCTCCAGAGCGCCTTCAAGATATCCGCCGAACCCGTGCGCGGTTTCGGTTGAGCAGAAATGGACACCTCGTGCTGCAAGGCTGTTAAGGATCGAAGGCAAGCCGTAGCTTGGGAGGAAGCGAGCCGGAACATGATCCTGCATGCGGGAGATTTCCGCGATTGTTGCCCAATCCTGCAGTTCCAGATCAAGGGGTTGCGCCATCTTGGGGCCAAACATGGCCGTGAGTTGCGCCAAGGCCTGGTCCATCATGGCTTCTTTGTGTGTCGCGCGCATATCGGCGGGGTATCCGACGAATCCGAACAGTGCATAAGGTCCTCCCTTCATGGGGGAGGCATCATGAATTTCGACCATGGGGCCGCGGTGGCTCATCGCGTCACCTGAAAGCCCGGCGTTGCGCCAATGGGGCTCATCGTAAACCGCGAGAATCTTGGCTTGCCCGGCCATCCAGGTCGGAATGTTTTTCAAGGCTTGGATCTGATCCGCATCCAGCGCTGGTTCAAAATTGACGGTATCCGCAATCACCCGCGGCGGGATGGCCAGCATGATCTGTCTGGCTTCGACAGAATAAGGTCCGCCGTCATGGTCGAGAAATGCGGCGATCTTGCCGGGAGAATGCCGGACCGATCTGAGTCTGGTTTGTGTCAGGATACGCCCTGCATCCAGCGATCCGGCAAGCGCGCCGGTCAGGGAACCCATGCCTCCGGCCAGCCGGTAGGATCCTTGCATCGACGCATAGCCGCGGGCGCGTTGGACAGCGCCGGACTGGTCCTGATACATCTGATCCCCGGTTGAATACTGTTCGAAGACCGGGATGTCGAAGCGCCGAGCCAGGGTGGCCATACGCGGCTGGCCAGGCCAGAACCAGGCCGGGCCAAGGTCGAATTTTCCACCCGACAGCTCTTTGGTCAGGATGCGCCCACCGAGGCGGTTCTGCGCCTCGATCAGAAGGAAATCTGCACCCCTCTGCGTCAGGTGGTCCGCGAGGGCGAGGCCAGACAGGCCGCCGCCAACGATGAGAATATCCGTTTGCGTCAAAATGTCTCCCCCATGGGTCTGAGATCCAGTTCGTGAGTCCAGGTGGATCTTGGCTGGCTGGCGAGCGCGAGATAGGTGTCTGCGACATCTGCCGGTTGCATCATCCGCGACGGATCCATGCTGTGCAGATCCCGGCTGGCTTTTGTATCGACGATCCCGTCAAGGATCACATGCACGACGTGCACACCTTTGGGTCCATATTCCCGGGCCAGAGACTGGGTCAATGCCCGCAGACCTGCCTTGGCCGAAGCGAAAGCCGAGAAGTTCTTGCCACCGCGCAGGCTGGCCGTGGCGCCAGACACGATGAAGGTGCCGCCCCCGGTGTCGGCCATCGCGGGCAAAACACCTTGCGCCAGAATGACCGCTGACAGGACCATGGAACGCCAGGTCGCCTCGAAGTCATCCGTGCTTGTCTCCTCGAAGAGCGAGATGACAAGGTTCGCCGTGTTGTGGACCACAAGCTTGGGCGGGCCATGGGTGCAGATCATGTCCCGGAGCTTTGCCCTGCTCCAGCGCTGTTCGGTCAGATCGACAGCCAGCGTGGTACTGGCGCCTTGCGGCACGGTCCGGTTCAGGCCAAAGGCCGTATATCCGTTCTGAGCAAATGACGTGACCAGCGTCTGTCCAAGGCCGGGGCCGGCACCGGCGACGATCGCGAGAGGTTTGTCCATTGTCCTATCCTTGGGTCGGGATGATTGGCGGTTGCGCCAGGTGGTCGGATTTGATCCAAAGACGGGCACCTTCCGACCCGGCCGTGGCGTTGAGCGCCATACCCGGTGGCAGACGCAGCCATGAGTTCTTCTGGAAGACCTCTCCGCCTTCGGTGAAGCTGCCGTCGATCACCAGTGCCTCGAACCCCTTGTGCCCGGTCACGTTTACATGTGCCGATGCGTCCCAGACCTCGATCCGGACCCGTTCACGGGAATCCTCAAAGAGCGGGATTTCGGATATGCCATCTGCAACCGGGCGCGGGTCCTGCGCGTTTGTGTCGATTGTCAGCTGTGTGCGGTCCTCCGGGTCGAACTGCCAAAGCTTGACCAGGATCGTTGCCCCGTCCGCCGCGCTTGGCGTATGCGACGTGGTCGGCGGATTGCGCACATAGGTGCCAACGGGAAAATCCCCGTGTTCGTCCTGAAAGACCCCATCCAGCACCAGAAACTCTTCGCCCCCTGTATGTGTATGGGCCGAAAAGGCGCTGCCCGGTGCATAGCGAACAATCGTTGTTGCCCGTGCAACCTCATCGCCGATCCTATCCAGCATCCGACGGTCGACACCTTTCATAGGTGAGGCGATCCACGGTTCATTTTCCGAATGGACAACCGCACGTTCATCAAAGTTTGCGTTGAATTCCATCTTCTTGTCCTTTTCTCAAATGTTGAACTTCATGCCGACGCCGATTGGCACGACCCGCTTGCCGTACCGGCGTTCCAGTGCGTTCGTCGCACGCCACCCGGTACAGTGGCCGGGCATGATCAGGTCGACGTCGAATTGCGCAAAGTCGGCGACGGTCTGGTCGATGATCTTTTCATTGCCACCGGCAAGGTGAAAGCCGCCGGTCAGGCAATGGATCGGCACGCCGGGAAAATCGCGCTGAGCGGCATGAAGGACGTTGACGATACCCGCATGTGAACAGGCAGAAAACACCACCAGACCTTTGCCCGCAATATTCACCGCGACATAGCGTTCGTCCATGAGCAGCGGGTCGTCTTCCCAACCCGCGCCGTCTTCGGTGCGGCGGACATGGCCCGGAAACCCGACCTCGTAATCCGTGACACGGGGAATTTCGCCCGAAATATAGAACATATCGTCCAACACGCTGACCGGTTGATCCGTGACAACGGGTGTTGCGCCCTGCGCAGCCAGTTCTTCGGGTGTGGCGATTTCTTGTATTTCGATCAGTTCTCCTGACGAAAGCGGAAAAGCACGTTTTCGGAACATTCCGGGATGCAAATAAACCGGTAACTCGCCGGTCCGGCCGTCCTTGCGGATCAGGTCGATGGCCGCTGGAATACCGCCCGCATGATCCCAATGGCCATGCGACAGAGCGATCGCGTCGATGGTGCCAAAGGATGTTCCAAGCCGCGACGCGTTGTATTCGACGGCAAAATCGACCGGCCCGGCGTCAAAGAGCAATGTATGTTCCGTCTCGCCGCGCCGGGCTGTGATGATCAACGCCAGGCCGTGATTTGCACAACATTGACCGGCACCCGAGATCTGCTCCATCCCGGCGTTGTGGAGATTGTCCCACTCATGGGTGAACCCCACGGGCACGCTGGACAGGCTGTCCGTCCGGTTGTCGATGAGAACAAGAATCTCGACACTGTCGATGGGTTGAAGCTTGGTGGGCATGGTCTTCTCCGTTTCGGGTTGCCAGGGCGGACAATTGCCCGCCCCGGCGATTTGCGTCAGGCAGCAAGACGCTGCTTGAGCGCTTCCGCGAGTGGGGGTGCCGACGCCGGGCTCTGACCAGTCATCAGGGCGCCATCTTCGACCACGTTGGCTTCCCAGTTGGCCTTGCTGACGTAGGTGGCGCCACGACGTTTCAACTCGTCTTCAAGCGAGAACAGAAGGTGATGCAGAAGCTCGATCTCGTTGTCTTCGTCGTTCTTGAAGCCGGTCAGGCTGAGGCCCTCAACCAGGTAGCTGCCGTCTGACTTCTTGATATCCCGCAGTATGGCCGGCGCGTGGCAGACCATCGCGACAGGCCGGTCGGATTCGTAGAACTCCCGGATCATCTTGATGGCATAGCTGTCAGAAGCCAGGTCCCAGATCAGGCCATAGCCGCCCGGAATGAAGAGCGCATCGAAGGTCGAATAGTCGATCTCACGCAGTTTGCGGGTATTCTGTACCGCGAACATGGCCACCGGATCGTTGAAGAAGCGGTCAGTGTTTTCGGTAGTGAACGGAGCCTTCATCGACAGCAGGTCAATGGGTGCGTTGCCGCCATTGGGCGAAGCAAAAACAACCTCATAGCCCGCTTCCGTCAAGACGAAATACGGGGTTGCGACCTCTTCGAACCAGGTGCCGGTTTGCTTGCCCGAGATGCCCATTTCGTCAACGGACGACATGACCAGCAAGACGCGTTTTTGTTTGTTTCCAGTAGCCATCAGCGTGTTCCTTTCATGGATGTCTATCTATCACTAGGTAGGCAACAGTTAGAAATTGATTCCCGAGCTGTCAACGTTTATCTATCAATCGATAGATTGGAGATAGTCATGCTACTGACAATGAAAGAAAAAATTCTCATCGCCGCCGAGAAACGCGTGCGCAGTGCGGGCTTTTCGGAGATGAGCTTCCGTGACCTGGCCAACGATGTGGGAATCAAAAGTGCCAGCGTTCACTACCATTTTCCCACCAAACCGGATCTCGGGGAGGCTCTCGTCACCCGCTACGCCGAGCAGTTCAAGGCAGAACTGGACAAGATTGACCTGAACGACCTGCATTCTGCATTGGAAGGTTTCGTGGCGCTCTATTCCGGCGCGCTGGTGCTGAACGAGTCCATTTGCCTTTGCGCCATCATGGGTGCCGAAGCCATTGGGCTGCCCGAAAACGTCAATCAGCGCACCAAAGCCTTCTTCGAGATGAACAAGGCATGGTTAGAAAACCTATTCACCAAGCACGGAGTCAAGAATGCCGAAGATACCGCAGGCCTCATCGTCGCGGCCTTGGAGGGCGGCATGATTGTCGCCTCCGCTTCAAGCGACCGATCAATATTTGATCAGGTCGCCAAAGCGGCAATTCGCGGCATTGGCCAGGGATAGGAACCGAGTTTGGAGCTGCCCAGTTCGACTACGACATTCTTCATCAAAACGATGTTCTCGTAAGTGTCATCAAGGTAGAATGCGTAATCTCACCGTAGCCTTCCTTTCCAACGCGTGTATTGCGAACCGAGGCTTACAGTACGCTCCTTACGCAGGAACCGCCCTTCTCTTCGGTAAAAAATCTGGCGCAGCTGTTGTTGGTTGTTCCTGGATGCAGCAAAGAATTGTTCAGATTTTGTAGAAATCTGCACGGCTGAATGCCCGCAAGCGGGAACCTCGCGGCGCTACCGATGACCCATCGCTGTGAATGCGAGGGTTTTCTGCGTCACGAAACGCCATTCCCAACAATCAAAACACCCCTCGGTCAGCCGATGCTTGAACTTGCTGCTTTTTGCCCCATCTGACACCCGCAACCTGACGCCCTCTGGTACTTTCTGCACAAGCAGCGTAAAAGAAGTGCCGCGCGTAACATTTGGAGCTTTGCGTCGATGAAAGAGCATCGTGGCCGCCTGACCAAGGACGGTATTCGCATCTATGAACAGGGTGATTTTGCCGGGATGCACGCGGCGGGCGCTCTGGCGGCGCGGATTCTGGATGATATTGCCGCGCATGTCTTTCCCGGTCAGACCACGGGTGCGATTGACGGGCTAATCACGCAGATGGTCGAGGATGCGGGCGCGACCTCGGCCACGATCGGCTATAAGGGGTATGAGCACGCCAGCTGCATCAGTGTGAACCATGTGGTCTGCCACGGTATTCCCGGTGACAAGAAGCTGAAGGAAGGCGATATCCTGAACATCGATGTGACCGTCATCGTGGATGGCTGGTTCGGTGACACCTCGCGCATGTATGTGGCGGGCAAGCTGCCGCGCAAGGCCGAGCGTCTGATTCAGGTGACCCATGACGCACTGTTCAAGGGTATCGAAATGGTCAAGCCGGGCAACACGTTCGGCGATATCGGCCATGCCATTCAGGCCTATGTCGAAGCGCACCGGATGAGTGTTGTTCGCGACTTTTGCGGGCACGGTCTGGGCCGCGTGTTCCACGCGCCGCCGAATGTGCTGCATTATGGCCGTCCCGGCACCGGCGCGGTTCTTGAGGAAGGCATGTTCTTTACCATCGAGCCGATGGTCAATCTGGGCCGTCCCGAAACCAAGACGCTGGCCGACGACTGGACCGCTGTGACCCGCGACAAGTCGCTGTCGGCACAGTTCGAGCATTCGGTAGGCGTAACGGCGAATGGGGTCGATATCTTTACCCTATCACCGGGCGGCAAGTTTCACCCGACCTATTCGTCCTGATCGGCGGCCTGTTCGCGCAGGAGCTTCAGCAACATCGTCTCAGCTCCCCAAGGGGTAACCGCGTCGTGAATGAACACCGGCGCACGCAGGGGTTTGCGGTCAGGTTTCGTGGTGACCTCGGCGTCGCGGGAGATTTTCCAGGCAAAGGGTGTCAGAGCATGGTCCATGGCTGCACCATAGCACAGTTGGGGGTCAAAGTCGCAACAGCGGGTGTGCCTGAGACATATCCGTGATCACCTCGGCCCCCAGATCGGCCAGCCTGTCACCACCGCCATGCGGCGCGTAGGCCAGACAGCGCATATTGGCCCGGATTGCAGCCGTAACACCATTGTGGCTGTCTTCGATAACCACTGGGGCCTGTGCGCCAAAATGTTCCGCCGCCAGTTGGAACATCTTTGGATCAGGCTTGCCGGTGCCAAGCACATGGGCCGAGAACATCACATCTTTGAACCGGTCCCAAAGCCCGTTCTGGCCGAGCGTGATCTGCATCTTGTCCGGGCTGCCGTTTGAGGCCACGCAATAGGGGATGCCCCGCTGATCCAGCGCCGCAAGCAGGTCCGCGACACCCGGCACCAAAGGCACACCGGCGCGCAGGCGGTCGTAGGTTTCGGCATAGACCTGATCAATCCAATCTTCGGGCAGGTCTGCGCCCATCGCACGCGCCTTGTCGCACACCCCGACCATGGTTCCGCCCACAAACAGGGACATGCATTCGGGCAAGGTCAGGTGCAGGCCATAGCCCGCCAGATTGTCCGCCAGCACCTGGTTCGAGATCACCTCGCTGTCGACCAGAACGCCATCGCAATCGAAAATGACCAGATCATGCACTCTGATCACCGTTCCGCATCAATGAGATATACGTGTCGCCATATTTGCGACTGTCGTGCAACGTGAACCCGGCCGGGGCCTGCATCCGTGAGTTTTCTTCCCAAACCAGCAGCGCATCATCCGCGATCCAGCCATTGGCCAGCGCGGCGATGGCTTTCTGTCCCATGGCCTTGCCATAGGGCGGGTCCAGAAAGATCAGATCGTAGGGCGCGTCCGGATTTTCGCCCAACCGGGTTGCATCGCGGCGGATCAGGTCGGTGCGCCCGGCACTGCGGGTCAGGTCGATATTCTTGCGGATCAAACCCTGGGCCACGCGCCCGTCATCGACGAAGGTGACATGCGCCGCACCGCGTGACAGCGCTTCGAGCCCAAGCGCCCCGGTGCCAGCAAACAGGTCCAGCACGCGCAGGCCGTCGAAATCGATCTGATGGGCCAGCACGTTGAACAGGCTTTCGCGCACCCGGTCGGTGGTCGGGCGCAGATGTGCGCCCGCATCGCCTTTGCCGACGGGGGTCAGGGCGCGACCGCGGAACTCTCCGGCGATGATCCTCATGCCTTGAGCAGCGATTTAAGGTCTGCATCAGGGTCGGCCACGACAGCCGGGTCGGCCGTTTTTCCCATTTCGATCAGGCGTTTGCCGACCATATAGGCGCGCGGATCGTTCATCGCGTCGACCGCAATCAGTTTATCCCCGTTGTAATACCAGAAGGACACGGTCTGCCCGTCGCCCTGCCGGGTCACCACGCGGTCATATCCGGTGTTCAGACCCGCGATCTGAAGCTTGACCTCGTATTGATCCGACCAGAACCACGGGGTTGCCACATAGTCCTTGGCCGCACCCAACATGTTCTGGGCCACGATCTCGGCCTGATCAATGGCATTGGGGACGCTTTCCAGACGGATGCGGCCTTCGCCATGCGGAAAGGAGGCGCAATCGCCAGCCGCCCAGATCGACGGGTCGGACGTGCGGCCTTGGGCGTCGGTTCTGATGCCGTTGTCCAGGTCCAGCCCCGCCATCTCGGCCAGTTGGGTTGCGGGTGCAATGCCGACGCCAACCACAACGAAATCAACGTCCAGCTTTGTTCCGTCAGTCAGAACCGCACCGGTGACCTTGCCGTTTTCGCCGATCAGATGATCCAGCCCGACGCCTTCGCGGATGTCAGCGCCGTATGCACTGTGCAACGCGCGGAAATAGTCGCTGGTCTCGGGCGCTGCGACACGTTGCAGGATACGGTCGGCCATCTCGACCAGAGTGACCTTGACGCCGCGCTTGGCGCAGACGGCGGCAGCTTCGAGGCCGATATACCCGCCGCCCACGATCAGCGCGCGGGCGCCTTCGGTCACTTTGGGCTCCATCTCGTCGATATGGGCCAGATCGCGCACCACATGCACACCGTCCAGATCGCCACCAATCGCTGCGGGCAGGCGGCGCGGGTCAGACCCGGTGGTCAGCGCCAGTTCGTCGTATGAGATAACCTCATCCCCCAGGGTGACCGTTTTGGCCTTGGGGTCGATACCGGTTACGCGCTGACCCAAACGCAGGGTGATGTTGTTTTCCGTGTAAAAACTTTCGGGCCGCAGGAACAGACGCTCAAGCTCCATCTCGCCCAGCAGATAGGCTTTGGACAGGGGTGGGCGTTGATAGGGCAGATGCGGCTCGGCCCCGATCAGAGTGATCTCACCCGCAAACCCGTCCTTGCGCAGACGAGCCACCAAAGAGGCGCCTGCCTGCCCCGCGCCGATCACGACAATATGGTTCATGCTTTGCCTACCCCGTAGTTTTCAAGTGGTCACCGTGTTCAGACCACCTATATTGCGGCTAAGCCCATTTCTGCAAATCCAAACGACAGGAGCTGAATAATGATTTCAACAGGAGATACCCTACCCGAAGCAACGCTGATCCAGATGGGTGCGAACGGGCCGGAAGAGGTGCGGATTTCAGACAAGACCAAAGGCCGCAAGGTGGTGATCTTTGCCGTGCCGGGGGCCTATACCGGAACCTGCACGACCGCCCATGTGCCCAGTTTCATCCGCACAAAGAAACAGTTTGACGCCAAGGGCGTGGACGAGATCCTGTGCCTTTCGGTCAATGATCCGTTTGTGATGCAGGCGTGGGGGCAATCCACAGGCGCGACCGAGGCGGGGCTGACCATGGTGTCGGACGCAGCGGCAGAGTTCACCAAGGCCATCGGCATGGATTTCGACGCGCCGCCCGTGGGGCTTTTCGCGCGGTCCAAGCGGTATGCAATGCTGGTCGAGGATGGCACGGTCACGGTGCTGAATATGGAAGAAAACCCCGGCGCCTGCGAGATTTCCGCCGGTGAAGGCCTGTTGGATGTGATCTGATTTTGATCGGCCCCGGTCCGACCGGGGCCTTTCGCCGCCAAATTAACTTGAAGCACCGCCCCAGAGCGCGAATACTTGGCGTATTCATACGGGGAGTTTTTTCATGAAACTTAACGCGTTCTACCTATTACTGTCCGGCGCGGCCCTTTTGGCGGCCTGTGGACCGGCCCCAACTCCGCAACAGCAAGCTGCACGCCAGCACGAAATCGCCTGTCTGGGCGGAACGTTGGGCGGGGCGCTGATCGGGGGCGCAATCGGCAACCAGTTTGGTGGCGGATCAGGCAAGACGATCCTGACCGCAGCGGGCGCTGCCGCTGGCGGCATCGAAGGTCAGAGATTCGCGTGCTGAGGAGGTCGATATGAAACAGCTAAGCCTAGTGATGTTCATGGTGGCTTTGGCCGGTACGGGTCACGCCGAAAGCGTGGCTGAACTGCACGAAAACGAGTTGAAGGCCATCGACGCCAACAATGACGGGTTCCTGTCCAAAGACGAGTTCGATGCTTTCTCGGATTACGCCTTTCAGACGATGGACGAAGACAGGAACGGCACTTTGGGTCAGGCCGAGGCCAAACCGTTCATGGATATCAAACTGTTCCGCAGCGCTGACCGAAACGGCGACAACGTAATCTCAAGACCTGAATTTGACACCCAGATGGGCGAGGATTTCCAGTCTGCCGATCAGGACGGGAATGGTCAGCTTGACTAACAGCAGGAGCATGAGATGAACAAATGGCTTGGGGTGACGGCGCTGGGGCTGGTTGCGGCCTGTGACGTGCCGCAGGCCCCGATGGTGACAGGCCCGGACGGGCAGGCCCGCATACAGATCAACCTGTCTGGCCTGACCTGTTATGAAAACAAGTGTCTGGATATCAACCCGGCCGCGCGCAGCGTGCGGCAGATCGGAAACAAGACCACGGGTATTCCAAGGGCGATTGATGTCAGCGACGGCACTGTCACGCCTGTCGAGTTCCGGCAGATGGGCACTGCCGCATCGCTGGCTGGCGGTGAAGGGTCAGGCCGCAACGATCGCTAGCACAGACTGTCCATCTTGCGGGCCAGCTTGGCATCCAGCGACGACAGGCCGCCCACGTCATGGGTGGACAAGACAACTTCGACCGTGCGGTAGACATTGAACCATTCGGGGTGATGGTTCCACTTCTCAGCCCAGATTGCCACCTGTGTCATCCAGCCGAAGGCGTGGACAAAATTGTCGAAAATGAAGGTCTTGGTGATCGCATCGCGGCCTTCAACCATGGTCCAACCGTTTTTGAACAGCGGATCCAGCAGCGGGCCACGGGTTTCGGTCGACAAGAGTTCGGTCATTGCTGTTCCTCCGGGTTCGATTTCCTGAACGGGCCGTAATCCGTCAGAATCTCGATCTCTTCTTCCACTGCGTGGCCTTCGGCGTCCAGATATTTCTTGACCGCATCGGCAAAACCCGGATCGCCTACCCAATGCAAGCTATGCGTGCGTGTTGGCAGGTACCCTCGCGCCAGCTTGTGTTCACCCTGTGCGCCTGCCTCGACCCGGGCCAGACCTTGGGCAATGGCAAAGTCGATTGCCCTATAATAGCACAGTTCGAAATGCAGGCAGGCATGATGTTCGATGCAACCCCAATAACGCCCAAAAAGGGTTTCACGGCCGATATAGTTCAACGCACCCGCAATGGGAAATCCATTCCGTTCGGCCAGCACAAGGGCCATGTCATCTGCCATCGTATCCTGTGCAATATCAAAGAACCGCCGCGTCAGGTAGGGTGAGCCCCATTTGCGCGATCCGGTGTCCTGGTAGAACCGCCAGAACGCGTCCCAATGTTCGGGGCGCAGCTGGTCACCGGTCAGAGTGCGGATCTCACCACCAAAACCACAGGCCTGCGCACGTTCTTTCCGGATAGTCTTGCGCTTGCGCGACGACAGCGCGCTCAGAAAGCCGTCGAAATCCGAATAGTTATCGTTCAGCCAGTGAAACTGCTGCGATCGGCGCAGCATCAGACCCATCTGTTCGCCAGCCAATGCTTCATCCTCGGTACAGAAGGTCGCGTGAAGGGACGAAACCCGGTTGTCAGCCGCAAGCTGCACCGCCCCCTGAACCAGCGCCGACATACCGATCCGTTCATAGCCCGGACGCACCAGAAACCGCCGCCCGGTTGCCGGGGTGAACGGCACCGCGATTTGCAGTTTGGGGTAATACCGCCGGCCCGCGCTTTCATAGGCATGGGCCCAGCTGTGATCGAAGATGTATTCGCCCTGGCTGTGCGACTTGGCATACATCGGGGCCGCCGCGATCAGCATCCCGTCATGATAGGCCGTCAGGTATTGCGGCTGCCAGCCGGTGCCACGCCCTACCGAGCCGCTGTCTTCCAGCGCCAGCAAAAAGCGATGTGTGGTAAAGGGATCAAGCGGCCGCCCGCCATCGGCAGCTTCGGGGCAGGCGCAGGCATCCCACTCTGCCGCTGCAATCTGCGACAGAGCGCCCAGTACCTGAACCTCGATCTGTGCCTGATCCATATGTCCTCCGCGCCTGTCTTTTATCTGTGACCGCACGGAGGGGGTTCAAGTCGAATGCGCAGCCAAATAGCCTTCGAAGGTCACATTGTCGGCAACCTTGCGGGCTTCTGCCTCCTGTTCGGGCGACCGGATTGTCCAACACAGGATCGGCACGCCCCGCGCCTTGAGTTCCGCCACGCGGGGGCGCGACAGGTCTGCGGCTTCGTGGCTGATGAAACTGGCGCCGACACGGTCGAAATCCGGGATATCGCGCAAGTGATCGCAGACGCTTTGCGGCAAAAGCTCGACACTGGGCTCATACGCGCAGGTCGTGATCCCGCGCGGCAGATGCGGGGCCAGCCGCGCCAGTTCAGCGACCGAGTTGGGATTGAAGGACATCAGGGCCACCGGGCCTTTGTAGCCCTGCAACGCGCGTACGGTGTCGCGTTCAAGCGCGCCCACCTTCGTGCCCATCGCCCCGTCCTGATCCTTTAATTCGATCAGCAACGGCACCCGGCCCGCGACAATTTCCAGCACATCATCCAGTGTCGGAATGCCGTCATCCCCATGCAGAAGCGGCGTGCCAGAGGCGGCCAGTGCCGTGACCTGCTGAATGGGGCCCGACTGCCCGGTCAGACGGGTCATGTCATAATCGTGAAAGACCATTGCCTGGTCGTCCGATGTCAGTTGAAGATCGATCTCGATCCCGTAGCCAGCTTCAATCGCGGCACGAATGGCCGCCCGGCTGTTTTCCGGGCGGTTCTTGGTAATGTCGTGCAGCGCCCGATGCGCAATCGGGGCCTGCAAAAACACATCTGGTAGGGGCGGCGTCATTCGATTTCGAAAATGCCTTCGATCTCGACCGCGACACCCAGCGGAAGCGACGCCGCGCTGACGGCGGAACGCGAATGGCGACCGGCATCGCCCAGCACCTCGACCAGAAAATCGGACGCGCCGTTGATCACCTGCGGCTGTGCCGTGAATTCAGCGGTCGAGTTCACGAATCCGGTCAGCTTGATCACGCGGACCAGCTTTTCGATATCGCCGCCGCAAGCCGCCTTGACCTGTGCCAGCAGGTTGATCGCGCAGACACGCGCCGCCGCAGCCCCGGCTTCGACATCCAAGTCATCGCCCAGTTTTCCGGTGATCAGCTTATCAGTCTTCGAGATCTGGCCAGATACATAAAGGATGTTGCCGACACGCACGAAAGGCACATAGTTGGCCGCAGGCGCGGGCGCGTCTTCCAGCGTTACACCGAGGCTTTCCAGTTTTGCAGCGATGCTCATTGCGAGGGTCCTTCCCTAATTTCAACTCAGCGGGACGCTAACCGGGAAGCACGGATTGGGAAAGACGGAAACCGGCAAATTTCGGCCTTCCTGCGATCTGAGCGTATCTTTACTGAAAACTCACTGTTGATCGACGGTCACTTTACCCCACCGTGATGAACAGGTTACACGCAAGGTGTTTCATTTAAGACTTGAAACGACTATGTGACTGCAACTTGTGCCACCCCGGCACGTGGATTTTGGTGGATTATTGATTGAATGTCCGGCGGGCGCATGTGCCGGGGCCATTTAGGAGAAACAAAGATCGTGTCGAGCAGATTTCGCCTGAAACACCTTGTTTTACTGTCGGTCATGGCCCTTGTGTCCGCTTGCGCAACAACGCCGCCAGAGGGTGCCTTGCGCAGCGACGTGTTTGATCCGTACGAAAATGCGAACCGGGGAATTCACAAGTTTAATCTGGGTGTTGACCGGTTCCTGTTCCGGCCGGCCTCGAAAGGGTATGTCAAAATCGTTCCTGACCCGATGGTCACCAGTTTCAGCACTTTTGCCGAAAACATCTCGCTGCCCGGTCAGGCAGTTGACTACCTGCTTCAGGGCAATCCAAAACAGATGGGCAATGCTCTGCTGCGCTTTGTGATCAACATGACCGTCGGCGGCTTTGGCTTGTCCTCGCCCGCTGATGAGCTGAACCTGCCACCCGTTGACACTGATTTCGGTGAGACCTTGCATGTCTGGGGGGTTGGCGAAGGCGCTTATGTCGAGCTACCGTTCTATGGCCCGTCGACCCAAAGGGATGCGATCGGGGTTGTGGTCAACCTGTTCTCGAATCCGATCAATTTCAGCCCGACCCGCCCCGCCGACAATCTTGGCGTCTACGCAGAAATTGTGCGGCGCATGGGGGATCGGGGTCGGTTCTCGGATACTGTCGATTCCATTCTTTACGAAAGTGCCGACAGCTATGCGCAGGCTCGCCTGATCTATCTGCAAAACCGCCGCTTCGAACTGGCAAGAGATGACGAAGACGCCTATCTGGACTTGTATTCTGACCCCTATGCCGAAACCGGGACGGACCCGGTCAGGGACCCCTATCTTGACCCCTATGAGGACCCCTATGCTGAATAACGCGTTGAACCGTCGCCATTTTATCGCAGCCGGGCTTGCGCTGGCAGTGCTGCCCGTACCTGCCTTTGCCCAGACCGAGGCCGCCGCCAAGGCGCTTGTGACCAACGTGGTTTCCGACATCAACCGGGTGATCGAGTCGGGTAAATCCGAAAAAGCGATGCTGCGCGATTTCGAAAAGATCTTTGTTCAATATGCTGATGTGCCGATCATGGCGCGCTATGCGTTGGGTGCGGACGCCCGCACAGCCAGCCCGACCCAGCTGAAACAGTTCACCGCTGCATTTCAGGGCTATATCTCGCGTAAATACGGTCGCCGTTTTCGTGAATTTATCGGCGGTGAGGTCGATGTTCGCAATGCCCGCAAGATCAAAGCCGGGTACGAGGTTCGCACGTTGGTCAAGCTGCGCGGATCAGCCCCGTTCGACGTAACGTTCCTTGTTTCCGACAAATCAGGTCGGGACAAGTTCTACAACATGTTCATCGAAGGCGTGAATCTGTTGCTGACCGAGCGAACCGAAATCGGCGCGATGCTGGACGCCCGCAAAGGCAATCTGAATCAACTGATCACGGACCTGAAAAAGACGGGTTAAGCCGTTTCCGGCACAAAAGTGTGCCGGACAGCTCGTGTTTTTGGAAGTTCAAGAGGGTCGGATCTGCCTGACCCTTTCTCGTGATGCGCGTGCCTTACAGATTTACGGCATGTAGCTGCGAACCAACGCGCCTGCGATCAAAGCCCACCCGTCAGCGATTACGAAAAACGCCAGCTTGAACGGCAAAGACACGATGGCAGGTGGCACCATCATCATGCCCATCGACATCAATACCGCCGCAACCACAAGATCAATGATCAGAAAGGGCAGGAAGATCAGGAACCCGATCTGAAAGGCGCGCGCGATCTCGGACAGCATGAAAGAGGGCATCAACACCGATAACGGGGCCTGAGCTGACAGCTCGATCGCGTCACCGCCGGGGCGCAGGGCCGCCATTGCATAAAACGTATCTGAATCCAGCCGGTTCGCCATGAAGGTACGAAACGGCTCTAACGCGCGTTCCAGCGCGGGCTCGACCGCCATGGTTTCTTCCATCATCGGGCGTATTCCCGCGGTCCAGGCCTCGGTGAACACAGGGTCCATGATGAAATAGGTCAGAAACAGCGCAAGACTGACCAAAAGCATATTCGGCGGTGATTGCTGAAGGCCGACCCCCTGACGCAGGATCGACAGCACGGTGATCAGAAACGGGAAACATGTGATCATGATCGCCAGACCCGGAGCAACGCTGAGCACCGTGATCAACAGGATCAACTGTATGGTGCGGGCCGAGATCGAACCGCCTTCGCCCAGCGACAGGGTCACATCCTGAGCTGCCGCCATCGACGGCAGGGACACCACTACAGCCAGACCCATCCAGATCACATAGCGCATCAGCCGATTCCGTTTTGCAGATCCGCAATCTCGGTCAGGCGCACGGCCAGTTGCCCAGCCTGATCGCCCTCCATCTCCTCAAGCACCCCGCGTGCCACCAGCTGATCCCCGACATACAGGTCGACCGGGTCTTCGATCCGCTTGTCCAGGGTCAACACCGCGTTTTCACCCATGTTCAGCAAATCCCGGATCAACGGGCGGGCGCGACCAACCGAAACGGTCACTTCAATCGGAACAGTTTCGAAAGGATTGGGTTTTTCAGTTTTGGGAAACTGGGTGTCATTCATTGGACAAAGCCTTTCTTGCCTCAAAGACGTATGCGTCAAATGCCTGTGCAATGGTGGACAGCAGGGTCGCGCAATCAATCTCGCGCCGGCTTGTGCCGACCTGCAATCGCGCCTGTCCGGGGGCCAGGCCAGGGTCTTCGATGACGCGCGGTGCGGAGTGCAGGGTCTGCGGCAGCAGGGATTGCACCGCTTGCGCGCACCCTTCCGGCACCATGATCTGCATCGGTTGTTCGATTTCCGTGCGCGCCATTTCGCAAAGCTGTTCGACGATCCGGGCGGCCAACCCGCGTTCGACCATGTCAGGCAATACGGTCTGAACCAGGCTTTCGAACATCGGTTCCAGAGACAATGTCATCCGGGTAAGCGCCTCGTGGTAGGTGAAGGACATATCCTCGAGCGATCCCGCCAGTTCGGCCGAAACGCGGTCGCGGTTCTGTTCCTGCGCCTGCGCGGCGTCTTCCCAACCGGCGCCGTACCCGTTTTCGAACGCGGCAAGGCGTTGTTCCTCCAGCGTTTCCTCGTCCAGGTAAAGAACGGTTCCGGCGCTGGTCCGGGTGGTGAAATCCTCAAGCAGATGAGCGATGGACATCACACGCGCTCCTCACTTTCTTCAAGCCAGCTGCGCAGGATCTCGACCGTTTCTTCCTGCTTGTCGCCGATCATTGCGCGCAACCGATCAACCGGATCCCCGATGGCACTGACCCCAAGCACGGGAACGGCCCCTTGTTGGGGCAGCGGCGTGAACTCTGCCGTTCCGTCCGCCGCGATTTCACCGGTCAGGACCGACCGGGCCGGAGCCCCTCCGTCCGCGGCCGGCAACAGCGCCGGGACTATCGCGGGTTTCATCAGGATTGGACGGATCACGAACAACGCCAGCACCAGTGACACCAGCGCCAGCGCTGCCATCTGAATCAGTGACATGGCGTCCAGATGGATGTTTTGCCAAAGCGAAGAGGAAACCAGCGTGCCTTGTGGCGTGACCACTGGTAAATCCAATGATTTCAGCGTGATGACGTCCCCGCGCGCGGCGTCAAATCCCACAGCCGAGGCCACCAGCTCCTCAAGTGCGTCGAGTTCTGTTTGCGGCAGCGGCGTGAAGGATTCAGCGCCCGAAGCATCCAGCGCCCGCGTTCCGTTGACCAGAACGGCAACCGTCAGGCGTTTGATCGCACCGGGGGCGGTGTGCACTTCCAGCTCGGTTTCGGAAACCTCGTAGTTCACCCGCTCACGTGTCTGGGTCGCGGTCGAATTCGATTCGTCCCCCCCCGCACCATCGCCGTCGGGCAGGTTTGAGGCCACCGTGACATCGGCTGACTGGTTGCGCGCGCTGTCGGAGCGTTCCTCGACATCCGTGCTGATAGCCACCCTGCCCTTGGGGTCAAAGCGCCGCTCACGCAGGGATTCTGTCCTGGTTTCAGTATCGACGCTGACCTCGACCACGGTATTTCCCGTGCCAACTCTCGCTTCGACCAGACGCAAAACCCGTTCCCGCAGCTGCCGCGCCTTGTCATCCGCCGTGTCGGCGGCCACGGCGGTGTCCTGCCCGCCAATCACGGACCCGTTCGAATCGATCACTGTCACGCTTTCAGGCGACAGACCACTAACGGCAGAGGCGACTAGAAACCGGATGGCCTTGGCCTGATCGCCAGTGATATCGCCCCCCGAGGGCACCAGATAAACCGAAGCCGTCGGTGCGACGCTGCGCTGAAACGGATTGGCAGAGCCGTTGGCGATATGAACGCGGGCCTGGTTGACATGCGGGCTGCCCACGATTGTGCGCGCCAGTTCCCCCTCTTTCGCGCGCCAGTAGGCAGCATCGAACATTTGGGATGTGGTGCCGAAGCCGTTCAGCGAATCCAGCAGTTCATAGCCCTTGTTGCCGTTGGTAGGCAGTCCTTCGCTGGCCAAAGTCATCCGCAGCTCGTCCCGTTGTGCGCCAGAGACGTAAATTGATCGGCCCCGAATCTCGTAGGTCACGCCACGCTGATCCAGCGCACGCACGATGTCCCCGGCGGCACTGCTTTCCAGACCCGCGTAAAGCAGGGTCATCGACGGTGCCGTCGCAAGGCGCGACATCCCGAGGATCCCCAGAAACACCAGCACAACAGCACCGGCAACGACGATTTGTTTACGCCTGTCCAAACTTGCCCAGACAGTTCCGATCTGCTGCACGCTCACCTCCGACTCGCCGACATTCTGCCCGGCGCATCCTCTGTTTGGACGATTGCCCTTAACAATCGGTTAGTCCCTGCAAGGTTATGACTGGGCGGATCACAGGAATGAGGACGTCATGACCGACGCAACGGCTGAACAGGCGGAAACCCCGGAAAAGAAGGGAAAAAAAGGGATCATCGTCGGGGTGATTCTGGCCATCTCCGGTGCCGTCGGTGGGTATTTCCTGACCTCGTCCGGGCTGCTGCCGCTGGGGAACAAGGCCGAGAAGGCGGAAAGCCATGACGTGGACAAGGATGAACCGGCCAAGGCATTGGCGGATGTTGCCTTTCTCGATTTGCCGCCGGTGATCGTTTCGGTGAATTCCGGCGGCGCGCGGCATCTGAAGTTTCACGCACAGCTTGAGGTTAACGCCCTGTACATGACTGACGTGGAAAAAATGCGACCGCGAATCATGGATGTCCTGAACGGGTATCTGCGGGCCGTCGAATTGAAGGATCTTGAGGATTCACTGGCGTTGATGCGTATCCGGGGCCACCTGCTGCGCCGTATCGAGATTGTCGTTGGCGAAGGTCGCGTGCGCGACGTGCTGGTGATGGAATTTGTTCTGAACTAGGAGGCGAAATTGGAGCTGATTGCGGATATTTTGCTGGTCGCCGGCGCCATGGGTGCGGGTCTGTATTGTTTTGTGCTGTCGCGCCGTCTCAAGCGTTTTGCCGATCTTGAAAAGGGCGTCGGCGGCGCGGTGGCGGTGCTGTCGACCCAAGCGGAAGAGCTGCGGAAATCACTGGATGATGCGCGCAACGCCTCTGATCAGTCGGGCGATCAGCTTAGGGCACTGACGGGGCGCGCCGAAGCGGTGGCACAGCGGCTGGAACTCATGATGGCGTCAATGCACGACGTCGTGCCCGAGAAAGACACTGACCCCCAGCCCGAGGCAGAGGTTTCCGCGACAAACACCGCCACCGAAGTGCCGGAGAGCGTGAAGCACGAAGACAAGCCCAAGCCGCAGGCCAGCGAAGCCGCTGCGCCCGAAGAACAGGCACGACCACCTGAGGGGCTGATGTTCTTCCGGCATGACCGCAAGCAAGGCGAGGCGCAGGCATGAGCCGCGCGCGGACCAACAATCCCAACGCGCGACCCCGCGGAGGGGTGCTTGCCGTGATCTCATTGCTGATGATCGGCTCGGCCGCCATCCGCATCGGGCTGGAAGCCGGACCCGCCTTTGCCAAACCCGCCAAACCTGAGGCGGAACACGATGAACCCGCCCCGTCGGACACCCGTGACATGCAGGTTCTGCTGACCGAGCTTCTGCGCCGCGAAGAGCGTGTCAAGAAAAAGGAAGACATGCTGCGCGAGCGGGAAAACGCTCTGGAAATCGCGGGCCAGGCTATCGAGATACGCATGGCCGCGCTTGAGGAGGCCGAGGAGTCGTTGCGCACCACTCTGGCCCTGGCGGACAGGGCGGCGGAAAACGATCTGACGCGCCTGACCGATGTCTATCAGAACATGAAGCCGAAAGACGCGGCTGCCCTGTTCGAAACCATGGACCCGACCTTTGCCGCCGGGTTTCTGTCACGCATGCCACCGGATGCGGCAGCCGGGGTTCTGGCGGGGCTCAGCCCCGAAGCGGCTTATACGATCAGCGTTGTCATGGCGGGCCGAAACGCCTCGGCCCCGCAGGAATAGCCGTCCGTGTCCCCCGCGGTTGCAACACACATAGCCGGAGATCTCAGATGATTGGAATTGTTGGAATTGTCATCATTTTCGTTATGGTCTTCGGCGGTTATCTGGCCGCTGGCGGTAAGATGGCCATCATTCTAAAATCGCTTCCGTTTGAAATGATGATGATCGGTGGTGCCGCAGTTGGTGCCTTTTTGATCAGCAACGACATCGGCGGCGTGAAACACACGATCAAGGACATGGGGAATGTCTTTAAAGGCCCGAAATGGAAGCCCGAAGATTACCGCGACCTGTTGTGTCTGCTGTTTTCCCTCATTCGCATTGCCCGCGCCAATCCGGTAGAGGTGGAACAGCATATCGAAGACCCCGGCAGCTCTGACCTGTTTTCGTCCTACCCCAGAATTCTAGCCGACAAAGAAGCGGTTGATCTGATTTGCGACACGATGCGGTCCGCGGCGATGAATTACGACGATCCGCATCAGGTCGAAGAGGTTCTGGAGAAGCGGATGGAGGCGAATTTCCACCATGCCCTGCATTCGAGCCACGCCTTGCAAACCGTGGCCGATGGCCTGCCCGCGCTTGGAATTGTCGCCGCCGTTCTGGGGGTAATCAAGACAATGGGGTCCATTGATCAGCCACCGGAAGTTCTGGGAAAACTGATCGGCGGCGCCCTTGTGGGTACGTTTCTGGGCGTCTTTCTGGCCTACGGTCTGGTTGGTCCCTTTGCGGCCAAGCTGAAATCTGTGGTCGAGGAAGACAGCCACTTCTATCAGCTGATCAAGGAAGTTCTGGTTGCAAACCTGCACAACCACAATGCCGCAATGTGCATTGAGGTGGGACGCCAGAACACACCAACGCATAACCGCCCCGGTTTCTCTGAGCTTGAGGATGCCTTGAAAGAGCTCAAACGGGCAGCGGCATGAGGCAAACCGCGATACTGGTTGCAGCGTTGATCACTCTTGCAACGGCCGCAACCTCTGAAGAGGTGATTGTGCGGTCCGGTGAACATGACGGCTACACCCGGCTGGTTTTCAACGTTCCACCGGATACGGGCTGGGTTCTGAGCCAGCGTAAGAACGGTGCCAAGCTGGCAATTGACCTGAAGGGTGTCACATTTCGGACGGGTTCGGTGTTTGCGCGGTTGACATCAGATCGGCTGGCCGCGCTGTCGCAGGCGCAACCCGGTGGCGCGCTTGAGCTGGAATTCGGGTGCGATTGCACGGCGTCGGCGTTCCTGTTTCGAAACTCGATGATCGTTCTGGACATTGCACCAGCAATAGCCCTGCCGCCCCTACTTGCAGATATCCCTCCGCCGACCCGAATAAATCGGGATGCTCTGAAACCTCAGCCCCCGGAACAAAAGCTTCCTTCCCAGCTCGACCTGCCGCTTCTGACCGGGCAGACGCAAGGGATCAGGGATCAATTGTCGACCCGTCTGGTGCAAGGGGCGGATCGTGAGCTGCTTGACCTGAATCTGGCACCTGTCGGACCGCGCCGTTCTGCCTCGTCCGACGCCGTGACGCTATTACCCGGATTGACATCGAACATCCGCGTGACCTCGGTTCTGGATGATCTGCAGGACATTCTGAACTCTGGTTTGCAGCAGATCGACGACAACCCGGTTTGTATCTCAACGGCTGAACTGGGGTTCACGACATGGTCCGGGACGCGCCCGTTTCCAGAGCAGGTGTCCGCCTTGCGCACCGCCCTATACAAAGAGTTCGACCGTCTTGACGCGGAAAGCGCGCTGAGCCTGGCAAAGCTCTATGCCTATCACGGCTTTGGGGCCGAGGCGCAAAAGGTTTTGCAGTTATTGAACACCCCATCGGAAGAGGCTGGACATGTTGAAGGGATTGCACGGCTGGTGGATGAGCGGCCAGCACAGGTGCCAAATCCATTCAGGGGCCAGCAACGGGGTAACGGCGACGTGGCACTTTGGGCCGTGCTGTCCGAAGGTCAGCTGGCATCCGACGCACATCTTGAAGCCATCGAACACAGCTTTGCAAAGCTGCCAGAGCATCTTCGCCGCCATCTTGGCGCGCGGCTTTCGGATATCCTGACAAACGCGCAAGAGCTTGAGGCCGCGCGCAGGATAATGCGTTCGGTCGACCGGGTTGAACAGAACCCGTCCCCGAACGCCACGCTGGCCCGGGCTGGCGTCGCCGAAGCCGAAGGCAACGGCGCCCTTGAAGAGGCCCTGCTGACCGAGGTCGCGACCTCGGCCGGGACAAAGACCGAAGCGCCTTTGGCTTTGGCCCGGCTGGTGGAAAATCGGTGGTCAGACCGCGAGACCGTGTCTTCAAGGGAACTTGAACTGGCCGCGTCTTACGCGATCGAATTCCGGCGATCCGAACTGGGCCCGATGATGAACCGCGCCCATGCGATTGCCCTGGGTCTGAGTCAGGATTTCGACAGCGCATTCGATGTGATCCAGTCTTTGCCAGACGGCCCGGACAGCAACAGCGCTTTCAACCGTCACCTGCAATTGCTGGCAGAGCGATCAGACGACCTTACCTTTTTGCGTCAGGTTACGCTGGTGCAGCAGTCGGATCGCATGGCGGCGCTGTCCACGGATACCGCGATTGCACTGGCCGAACGCTTGGCCGTGCTTGGCTTTGCCGATCAGGCCGTTGCGCTGACAAACAGGCCTGAAGATCAGGCCCGGCGATCAGAGCGCGCCCGTTTGCGCGCCCGTGCGGCGTTGTTGTCGGACCGCCCGCAACAGGCCATGCTTGAGCTGGCCAATGATACCTCGGATGAGGCGCTCGTCCTGCGGGCGCAGGCGTTGGACAAGGTGCAGGACTACGCCGCAGTGGCCGAAATCATGCAGAGCCGCGGGCAACAGGACGAGGCGAACCGATACCTATGGCTGGCCGGGTTGCCGGGGAAAAGATCGGGGCCATCTGACGGAAAATACGCAAGCCTCAACCAAACTGCGGAGGCCCTTTTGGCCCCGCCGGTTCGCGTGTCAGGCAAGCCGCTGGCTGATGCGGGAAGCCTACTGGAGGACAGTCAGGCAACGCGGCAGAGGATCGTCGAAATGCTGAACACGGTCAGGGTGGAGTGAGGTTTCCCAACCGACCGGACCAATTGCCCGGATCGATCCAGGCAGGACGGGGCGCGGTTCACGGTTCTGGCGGATCAAAAATCAGCGGTGTCAGGTCTGCATACCGCACGCTTTTGTCCGGCCAGCCAAGTATTACACGACGGATGCGGTCGGCACGTACTTCCCCAAGCACAGGGGCTGCAAACTGCATGTATTTGGCGATGACGTCGTCCCGTGTCATGGGGGCCTCGGGGCCGCCGCGGGCATGAATATCCCCGGATTTCAGAACACGGCCATCCGTTGTTGTGATCGTGACATCTGCCCAGCGCCCTTCAGGAAACCGGACGCTGTGGTGTTCGCTTTCCGCGGCCGTGATGCGGGACATCAGATTGGCGACCGCTGGATCAGACAGGCCAGACCCTGAGATATGTTCAACGCCGATGCGCCCGTAAACGGCCTGAACGGCCACGGCAAATGGCAGGGAATACTGCGCTTGCGAAGTTGTTTCGGGCAGCCCCGCAAAAAGACAGGCCGCCTGATGAAAGCTGTTGATATGCACTGTTTCGATCTGCGCGCTGGTCAGGTCATGCGCGATCATGACAGCGCGCACGCCATCAATCGCGGCATGGGCCCAGCGACAGATCGGATAGGGTTTTACATATTGATGTTCGACCTGCCAGAAGGTGCCCAGATCATCCCAGTAGGGTTTGACCTCTTCCGCCTCGATGGTGATGGCGGGCGCGCCGGTAAAGCCGCGTTCGGCCAGAACAGCGGCGGAAAGCCCCACCATCGCGCCCCAGCCCGACCCGTCATGCAGCATTGTCGGGTTGGCAATCTCGCGCATCATCTGGCTGCGTGGCCCGTGATACTCGGCGATCCCCATCGCCTGCCGCATCTGGTCGGCAGACAATCCGCGTAGGCGCGCCGCCATCGCGACCACGCCCAGCGCGTTCCAGGCACCGGATGTGTGGTAGTCGCTGACACTGGCGTGCAGTGACAGGCCCGCGCGCCCGGCCACCTCGTACCCGGTGACGACCGCTGCCAAAGCCTCGGGTCCGGTTAGGTTCGGGCAATGTTCGGCCAGTGCGGACAGCGCTGGCAACACGACCACCCCAATATGGCCCTTGGTGGGGTTATATCCATCGTGACCATCCAGATTGTCGGTTTGCGTAGCGGCGGCATAGGCAGCACCTGCCATGCTGACGGTACGGCCATCGAACAGCATCCGTGCGCCATAAGCAGAATCGGAGCTGGCATAAAGCAACGCCGCCGTGTCCCGCGCGATCACGCCTGCCTGCATCGGGCCGGATGCGATCAGGATCCCCATCGTGTCGAGCATCATCAGTGCCGCGGCCTCTAGTGCGCTTTCGGGCATGTCCGAGGCCGCGCGGGTCAGCGTGAAATCGGCAACCCTGGAAAATGTATCTGTCTGCGGGTTATGCGTCATGAGAGCTCTCCTGTCGGGCGGGGCCGGTACAGGAAAGTCAGCCACAGGTAAGGGCGGGCTTGTACTCTGTTCCCGACGCCAAATGTCGGGAACAGAGGAAAACGTATGAAGAAGAGACCCTAGTACGGGGCTTCGACGCCATTCATGGACACGTAGACTGTTTTCATTTCCGAAAAATGGTTGATCGCCAGCTTCGAATTCTCGCGTCCGACACCCGACATTTTCGATCCCCCGAACGGGGCTTCGACCGGGGCAAGGTTATAGGTGTTGATATAACAGGTCCCCGCCTCGAACCCGGCCACAACACGGTGCGCGCGGGTCAGGTCATTGGTGAAGACGCCTGCGGCCAGACCAAATTCGGTGTCATTGGCACGGGCCATGACCTCGGATTCCGTGTCGAAATCCAGCACCGACATGACGGGGCCAAAGATTTCCTCGCGCGCGATGGTCATGTCATCGTTCACTTCCGCAAAAACGGTTGGCTGCATGTAGAAACCGTCGCCTTCGATCCGGTTGCCGCCGAACACCAGCCTTGCGCCCTCGGCCCTGGCTTTGTCGACATAGCTCAGCGCGATGTTCAACTGGTTTTCGCTGACCATCGGGCCAAAGCTGACGTCCTCGTCCATCGGATCGCCGATTTTGGCATTGGCCAGACGTTCGGACAGGCGTTTCAGGAAGGCATCTTTGATCCCTTTTTGCACAAAGACGCGGGTACCGTTGGAGCAGACCTGGCCCGATGAATAGAAATTGCCAAGGATCGCGCCGGAAACCGCGTTTTCGATGTCGGCATCGTCAAAGACGATCATCGGAGATTTGCCGCCTAGCTCCATGGTGACGTGCTTCATGCCGTCAGCTGCCGCGGCATAGACCTTGCGGCCTGTCGGCACCGATCCGGTCAGCGAGACCTTGGCTACACGCGGATCGGTGACCAGTGCGGCCCCCACGTCGCCATAGCCTTGAATCACGTTGTAGACACCCTTGGGTGCGCCGGCTTCGACCAGAATTTCGGCCACTTTCAATGCCGAAAGGGGCGTGGTTTCCGAAGGCTTGAAGACCATTGTGTTGCCGCAGGCCAGCGCCGGGGCACCTTTCCAGCAGGCAATCTGCGTGGGATAGTTCCACGCCCCGATGCCCACGCAAACGCCCAGCGCCTGACGGATGGTGTAGACGAAATCGCCACCGCCCAGCGGAATATGCTCGCCGGTCAGAGAGGCGGCCAACCCGCCGAAATATTCCAGCGCATCTGCACCCGATGTGGCATCTGCCACCGTGGTTTCCTGAATCGGTTTGCCGGTGTCATGGGTTTCCAGAACCGACAGGTCGTAGTTGCGGTCGCGAATAATGTCGGCCGCGCGGCGCAGAATGCGGCCGCGTTCTGTTCCGGTCAGTGCGGCCCAAGCTGCCTGAGCGGTTTTCGCGCTGTTCAGAGCCTTTTCTACAATCGCTGGTGTTGCCGAATGCAGACGGGCAATCACCTCGCCGGTAGCGGGGTAGATCACGTCAATGGCCGCGCCATCGGTATCCTCGACATAGATGCCGTCGATGAAATGGCTGGCCTTGGGCTGAAACTTCATACCGTGTCCTTTTCGCTCGACCCCGTCCGGGCGGGGCATTTGGTCATTTTGAATCGGCCCTAATGGTTATTGACTGGCCAGTCAATAAAATCATCCAAGCGGCAAGGTCACGCCTGCCACCGCGCACAAATCTTGAAACTCCTTGGTTAATGTTCTATATATGTTCCACATAGTCAGAGGACAAACCGATGACCCAACACATGCGCCACACGGCCCTGAACGGGCCAAACAATGACTACCACCTGCTTCCGGTAACAGACCGGCAGATGCGATATGCGCGCGCCATTGCCGAGAAATCAGCGCTTGAGATCCCGGTCGAAGTTCAACGTGACAGGCGATTGTTGTCCGACTGGATTTCGGCCCACAAATCATGTGGCACCTCGCAATTCGACAGTTACCCGACGGGCAAGCAGGTGGCGTTCGCTGAACGGATTTCTCGCAGCAAGCGTCGCCCGATCCCGTCCGAGTGTTTTCGAGACAAGAAAATGATGTCCCGCTGGATTGACCACAACAGATAACCCTTATTTAGGGTCTTCTGGCGCATGATTGCGGGTATAAAGCGCAACCGCAGCCGCAACAAACATACCCAGCAGAATGTAACCGGTCACAGCCTCGGACACGGCAAGCCCGCGGCACAGGCCGGTCGGGGACATGTCGCCATACCCGACCGTGGTGAAGGTGACATATGAGAAATACAGGACATCCCCCGGACCCTGCGCCCCGACCACACAATTATCGTTGTACCCAAAAGCTCCGTAGACGGCGGCAAACAGGAACGGGACGACCTGGATGAATGACACACCCATCAGGAACAAAAGCCGTCGCGGCGATGTCACCTGGGTCATGTAATACCAGGATTGCGACACCAGCCAGATCAGCAGGCCAACCGACGCGATTATTCCGATCATGTCACCCGCAGCGGTTTCGTTAAGACGCGATAGCCCGAACCAGGCAAGAAAACTTGTCAGAACCAGCCCCAATGCAGCAATCAGGGTCGATTTCCATTCTTCCAGAGTTGTGGGTTTGCGGTGCATGAACGCCCTCTCAGCCTAGTCTGACGGTGATCATCCGACCTAAAGCAAGGGCCTGCAACCCGCTTTCAGTCCTGCCGCAAATGCGGCTCGCCCCGCTTGCGCGCAAGCACTATCTGCTTTTGCCGTTCACGAAAGCGCATCTTGTCAGCCTCGGATGTCTCGTCGATGCATTGGTGACAGGACACGCCATGTTCATATTCGGGGCGCTTCATATCCTCGGGCAGGATCGGGCGACGGCAGCCATGGCACAGCTTGTGCGGCCCTTCAACAAGGCCGTGGCCAACCGAGACACGGTTGTCGAACACAAAGCAGTCACCCTGCCACGAGCTGTCTTCCGATGGCATCTCTTCAAGATAGCGCAGGATGCCGCCTTTGAGGTGATAGACATCCTCGACCCCCTGTCCCAGCAGGTAATTGGTGGACTTCTCGCACCGGATACCGCCGGTGCAGAACATGGCAACGCGCTTGTTGTGAAAGCGGTCCTTGTTCGCCTCCCACCAGGCCGGAAATTCGCGGAAACTGGCTGTTTCAGGGTCTATTGCGCCTTCAAACGTGCCGATCGCCACTTCGTAGTCATTGCGGGTGTCGATCACCACGACATCTTCCGAACGGATCAGATCGTTCCAGTCCTGCGGATCGACATAGTTGCCGACACGGGCGCGCGGATCGACATCCGGCTGACCCATGGTCACAATCTCTTTCTTCAGCCGCACTTTCATCTTGCCGAAAGGCGGATGGTCCGAGGACGCCTCTTTCCACTCCAGATCCGAGCAACCGGGCAGAGCCCGGATATGCGCAAGAGCCGCATCGATCCCGGCGCGTGGGCCTGCGATGGTGCCATTGATGCCTTCTTGCGCCAGCAACAGCGTTCCCGTGACGGACTGCGCGCGACACAGATCAAGCAACGGTTCGCGCAGCGCGACGGGGTCCGGGAATCGGGTAAAGTGATAGAGGGCAGCGATCGTGTACATATGCGCGATCTACCCCCGCAAACCCGGAGTCGCAAGGGATTGCATTGACGCCCCGCCCCCGGCCCCCTAACGATAAGGCAGTTATACGGAGGCCGCCATGACCCATGCCCTGCTTGTCATCGATGTCCAGAACGACTTTTGCCCCGGCGGTGCCTTGGCAGTGGCCGGAGGAGATGAAATCGTCGCGCCGATCAATGCCATGATGGAGGAGTTTGACGCCGTGATCCTGACGCAGGACTGGCATCCGGCGGGGCATTCTTCGTTCGCGAGCTTCCATGATGACAAAGACCCCTTTGATACGACCGAGTTGCATTACGGGCCGCAGGTCTTGTGGCCGGATCATTGTGTTCAGGGAACCGAAGGCGCAGATTTTCACCCTGATCTACGCACTCATGCCGATCTGGTCATACGAAAAGGCTTTCGACCGAGCATCGACAGCTATTCCGCCTTTTTCGAGAATGACCGGAAAACGCCGACAGGTTTGAAAGGCTACCTGGAGACGCGTGGAATAACCCAATTGACGCTGGTCGGACTTGCAACGGATTTTTGTGTCTGCTTTTCCGCGATTGACGCTGCCCGGTTGGGATTTGATGTCACAGTCCGGATGGATGCCTGCCGCGCGATTGACATGGACGGATCGCTGGCTGCCGCACAACAGGCCATGCGCGATGCCGGTGTTACGCTGGCCTAAGGTGTCGCCCCGGCAGCGGCCAGCAGCTTGATCGTCACAAACAGAATAACGGCCAGCCCGAACGCCAGCCCGATACGCCCCGAAATAGAACGCCGACGTGCCGAAACGGGCTGCTGTGGCGGTGGCGGCGGTTTGCGCACCTGACGCGTACGCACGATCCCGGCCATGGGCTGCGCCATCCGTATGTAATGCAGAAAGTCCCACAGGTTGAACTCGCCGCAATACTCCCCCTGAACGCCGCGCGATTTTATGTTCTCAAACAGAGAACGCAGAATCCTGACCCGGTCCACCTGATCTTCGGCCGGAAACACACCGGGCACGATGCCGCTGTTCCGCGACTCGAGGCTGAACCCCGCATCCAGGAAAATCTTGCGGATTTTCGGCGATGTTCCCCGTAGCGCATCGGCTGTTCTGATGTCGCGAAACACCGCACACACCTGGCGTTCCACATCAGAGGCTGACCCCAGCTTTTCGGGGTCGAAATCGTTCAGTGCTACATTAACAATGTCAAAATCGTACTCGAGACCCATTCACAAACTCAGTTTCGTCTTACCATCCCCTTTTCTCACTAACCGGCGAAGACACTGCACAATAAGCCCGTAATGTGACGTCATGCTGGCATTGTCACCAAATCAGCGACTCTTGCCATTCCCGAAATCGATTGATCTAACTACGGAAATCGCAGGAGTTCCCCATGGTCGACATCGCGACCCGTGTCTACAATCATAAATGGAAGATTGACCCGATTGTCCGGTCTTTAATCGACACAGACTTCTACAAACTGCTGATGTGCCAGTCAGTGTTTCGAAACAAGCCCCAAACAAACGTGGTGTTTTCCCTGATCAACCGGTCGAATCACGTGCCTTTGGCCCGTTTGATTGATGAAGGCGAGTTGCGGGAACAGCTGGATCATATCCGCTCGCTTAATCTCAGCCGGGGGGAAAGCACCTGGCTGCGGGGCAACATGTTCTATGGAAAGCGCCAGATGTTCCGTTCCGATTTCATGGAATGGTTCGAGAATATGCGCCTGCCGCCTTACCACCTTGAATGCAAAGGCGATCAGTACGAACTGACCTTCGAAGGCAAATGGCACGAGGTCATGTTGTGGGAAATTCCGGCGCTGGCGGTATTGATGGAATTGCGGTCGCGCGCGGTGCTGAACGACATGCGCCGGTTTGCGCTACAGGTGCTTTATGCCCGCGCGATGACCCGCGTGTGGGAAAAGATCGAGAAGCTGAGTACGATCAACGGTTTGGGCATCGCGGATTTTGGCACGCGGCGACGGCATTCCTTCCTGTGGCAGGACTGGTGTGTGCAGGCGATGATAGAAGGGCTCGGCCCCGCGTTTACTGGGACATCGAACTGCCTGATCGCGATGCGGCGTGAGGTTGAGGCCATCGGCACCAACGCGCATGAGCTGCCGATGGTCTATTCCGCGTTGGCCGACACCGATGCCGAACTGGCGCAGGCCCCTTATGACGTTCTCAGCGATTGGCACGACGAACATGACGGCAATCTGCGCATCATCCTGCCCGATACCTACGGCACCAAGGGCTTTCTGGACAACGCGCCCGACTGGCTGGCGGGCTGGACCGGTATTCGTATCGACAGCGGCGACCCGGCTACCGCCGCCGAGGTGGCCATCGACTGGTGGAAAGCGCGCGGAGAGGACCCGACCCAAAAACGGATCATTTTCTCGGACGGGTTGGACGTAGGCAGTATTCAGGAATTGCATGCACAGTTTGCGGACCGCACCAAAGTATCTTTCGGCTGGGGTACCTTGCTGACCAACGATTTCCGCGGACTGGTCCCTCATGACGCGCTGGCACCGTTCTCACTGGTCTGCAAAGCCGTATCCGCAAACGGACGCCCGACGGTAAAGCTGTCGGACAATCCGGAAAAGGCAATGGGCCCTGCGGATCAGATCGAGCGATACAAACGGGTGTTCGGCGTGGGCGCACAGGAAGCGATCAAAGTGATTGTCTGAGCTAAGGCATAATACCAAACACTTACCCTCAATTCATATAATGTTAGGACTGAACGACCACCGACTGGCGTCGGTAGGATCGGCGATATGGTTTTCGAGGTATTGCAGCACGATGTCTTCGGTGATGGCACCGTTGGTGGTTGAGAAATACCTCCTGCCCCAGAACCGGCGACCCCAGTAGCGGCTGCGCAGGGCGGGAAGTTCCCGTTGCACCTTGTGAGACGAACGGCCCTTCATCTTGCGCACCGGACCCGAGATGGCAATCTTCGGCGGCACCGACACGAACAAATGCACGGGATTGCTCGACAACACCCCGCGCAAGATGTCGACCTCGTTCTCGTGGCAGACCCAACGGATGATGGCGCGCACCCGCAAGCGCACCGCACCGGTCAGCACCTAGTAGCGATACTTGGTCGACCAGACGATATGGTAGCAGTGATAGAAAACACAGTGCTTGCCAGTGTCATACTACATGATTCTCCGCGCTGAAGCAGGTCCGACTGGAGGTCGGAGGGTTTACTCCAATGAGTGGATACTGAAACTTGTGGTGCCGCTGAAGGGACTCGAACCCCCGACCCCATCATTACGAATTTTGAAGTCCAGGTGTTGGACGTGACCGGACAGCGCCTCCAATTACTGGATAACATCCTACGATCATTGGACTATCTTCGTACGTGGTCTTGGACGGCGTCGGATAGCGCCGGAGAACGTTTGACGTAAATCCCCTACTAATCCCCTACTAATGACCCCACCCCATCGACGGGTGTCGAGACAGGCGGCCAAGCTGCGTGTCCCGCTTCGAAGGAGTTGGCGAACAAGCATCAGCGCCACAACAAAAACTGTCCGCGAAGTCCAAAGGCTACAAAGGCGAGGTACTGGGCAAGCCGATACGCTCCGAAACGCTGGCCTCATTTTTCGCGGCAGTTGTCGACACTATCTATGACGTTGCGCCAGAGGCGATAGCGCAATTAGCGCAAATGCGGGCGAGAACGCGTGCATTTGTTGCCAGAACACGCACTACAGTTCATCCAGTGCGGATTGATCTTCCTACAAAAAAGACATCATCCGGATGGTACATTAGCGAGAACATAGGCAGGAAAGACTTGGTTAGAGCACTTGAGGCGCTTTGCCAGGCTGCCGACCTGTCTTATGGACACGACATTCGCTTTGGCCACGACACGTGACGAACGGGGAGCATGCAATGTGACGAAGCATGGCTTCTTTTCCGGTTCTGATGTGAATCCCGCCGCCTGCGCGCCAATCTATCTGAGCATCCAGTAAGGGTTGCAGTACTTGAAGATGTGAGCTAAAGCGTTACCTAATAGGTAATGAAAAGGCCTTGGTCAGTGGAGATCTACTTCAAGAAGAGCAAACTCAGAAAGGTCTTCGAGTCGGAATCCGCCTTGAATCGCAAGTACGGCAACCGAATGGCTCGAAAGATCATGATGCGGCTTGCCGTACTCGAGGCCGCTTCATGTCTCGCTGAGGTACCCACAACAAAACCTGAGCGGTGTCACCAACTGTCGGAAGATCGTGACGAGCAATTCGCGGTCGATCTGGTCCATCCGCACAGGCTGATATTCGAAGTAGACCATGACCCCATTCCCCGAAGGGAAGACGGCGGGATCAACAAGGAAGACGTTACAGCGATAGAAATCATTGAAGTGATTGACTATCACTGATGGAGGGAAAAATGACCGCGACTGGTATTCAGTTTAACCCTAATTATGCCGTTCCGCCGGGGTGGATTCTTGAAGAGCGATTGGAGGTTCACGAAATCTCGCACGCGGAGTTTGCTCGGCGTTGTGGCAGGTCTGCAAAACTGATCAGCGAGATTGTTTCCGGAAAGGCGCCCTTGGAGCCAGAAACAGCCCTGCAATTTGAAAAGGTTCTCGGGGTTTCTGCGAATGTATGGCTTGCTCTTGAAGCGAAGTACCAGCTCAAGTTAGCACGCAACGCCGAAGCAACCGCCGCGAGCTCAATGGAAAACTGGGCAAAATCATTCCCAGTGAGTGACCTCGTCAAGCGCGGATGCTTTAAGAAACCAGCATCATGGTCGGATGCAGTCTCTGAACTCTTGGGATTCTTTGGGGTTGGTTCTGTAGACGCTTGGCTTATTAAATACAGCGAGAAAAGCGTGGCTTATCGGCATTCCGCCGCATTCGATAGCAATGTAGCATCGCTATCAACCTGGTTTAGATTGGGTGAGTTGTCAGCCGGGAAACAAGAGTGTGAGAGCTACAATGCATCAGCATTCAAGGCCGCACTTTCCGAGATTAGAGTGCTGACCCGAACAAACATTGATCAGGCCATTCCCCAAGCGACCAGCCTCTGCAATTCCGCGGGAGTAGCCCTAGCGCTTGTGAAACCCTTGCCCAAAACGGCATTGAGTGGCGCCGCTTGGTGGCATTCTCCCAACAAGGCGGTAATCCAGTTGAGCGCTCGGCACAAAACCGATGATCATCTTTGGTTCAGCTTCTTCCATGAAGCGGCGCACATAATGCTGCATGGGAAAAAGCACAATAAACTAAAGAACGTGTTCGTCGATGGTCGCGACGGTGACGGTGATCCTATTGAGGATGAGGCAAACACGTGGGCATCCAATTTTCTGATTCCAGAAAAGGAATGGGACAAGTTTTTGGCCCAGAGCCCGCGCAGTTCCGCTGAGGTGCGTAGTTTTGCGGAAAGTCAAGGCATCGCGCCAGGAATTGTTGTGGGACGATTGCAGAGATCGGGCGTCATTCCCTGGTCCCATCTCAATGGCCTGAAAGTTAAACTTGAATGGGTCCATTAGTGAACTCGACGCCAATACCAAAGGCAGCGAGTTCCCGCTTCCAACTCCAACTTGCATTGCTGCAACCACGGGGTTTGCCGACTGGCGCCTGCTTGCAGAGCGCGAATTTCGCGGCGATCTTTTGCACAAAATGCGAGCAATTAGTCAGGTGTCATGGACCCATTTCAGTTTGAAATAGCTCGTTTCCTCGCGATTAAAGCGAAGCAAAAGAAACGCACAACGTATCAAGAACTTGCTGCTGCTGTCGGCTGGGGACATCCAACTGGTCGCGGACTCGGCAAGAATCTGTATGCGATTCTCCACTACATGCGTGATATGAAGCTTCCGCCTCTAACGACGATCCTTGTGAGAAAAGGTCATCACTTTCCCGATGATGACGCACTGGGATACATTCGCGAGGTCATTGGGGATATCGACATTGCTGACGCCCAAGAAGAGGTCTTTTCCTATGATTGGAATAGTGTCCCAGAACTCCGCTCAGTCACAGATGGTCTTCCCGGCGGACTGGAGCTCTGGCAGGCATCGCTCAAAGGGCGCTCGGTTGCCGACAGCGATGCTGAATGGAACGCATTCCTACTGAAGTTCAACGGAGAGCTTCACGGTCCCGCAGGCATCTCCCGACCACAAAGAGTGGAAGATTGGGACGACAAGGTTCTGAGTATGCCCTGGGAGAGCTCAAGAGCAAGTTCGCACAGTGACAAGTCACCCGGCCCAAAAGTTGGCGTCGGCGACCTTCTTTATCTCTGGGCCCACGAAGATGAGGCTTTCGGGTCCGGTTTGGGTCTGACTGGGGTCGCGAAGGCGAAGCGCATCACCGACAAAGACGGCTCTCTACAGATTCAACTTGGCGATCTTGCATTACTTAAGCATCCGTTTGGCTTCAGACTGCTCGGTGAAGAAGGCTGGAAATCAACAATTCTCGACCGGATAAATGAGGATCGCAGCCCCAGGGCGTGGGTCATGACCTCCGATGAGCAGGCAGAAATCGACAGGGTTATTTTGGCCAAAGGCGCAAGGAAAACCAAAGCACTTGTAAGCGCTGAGCGTGAGTATCTGTCTCCTTTGGATCGCGCCCTTTCAGAAGATCGTGATGCTGTCCTCACCGCCGAAAACGAGCGAAAAACCACAACTGTAAAAGCTAGGCCAGAGCAGCAGAAATTCCGTGATGCGGCTATGCATCGTCACTCTGGGCGTTGCGTAGTTACCGGCTTCAACATCCCCACGGTCCTAGAGGCTGCTCACGTCATACCTCACACCGGAAACCCGGCATTCGAAGTTCCGGAGAATAGCCTAGTCCTCAGGCGCGATGTTCATGCGCTGTTTGATGCAGGCATGATCGCTATCAACCCAAAATCGGGGATGCTTATGGTTTCACCTGACCTAAAGACCACCGCATACAGAAAACTCGAAGGCAAAAGCATCGACCACAAGTTGGCTTCAGCGCCCTTGTCGTACCAGTATGCGCGTTTCAATAAGTCAACTTTGTGAGCATCAGTGGATGGGCAGAAGACAAGAGACACTGAGTCCGATCATTTGACGTTCCAAGGCGGATCAAACATCCAAATCAATGTGCGTTCGACAGCAGATACCCGAAGCCCGTCAGAAATCTCCAACCATTGAGCATGCACGATCGTTTTAATTTGCTCGCGCCGCGCTTTGCGATCCGGAAAGTCCTCCTTAAAGGCTCTCTGAATGGCGTGACTGTCGTCGCCAGAAATATGTTTTGAGAGGAGTCGGTCTTTAAGGCCATTTCTACCCTTCGCTTCACCGACGTACATGACTTTGTCTTCCAAGCTAAAAATGTATACCCCGGTATTGGTCGTCGGGTTCGCATGCCCCAATGGTACAGGGGTTTGGGAAAGGATCTTGTCTACGTCCTCAGAAATCGCAGACACGACGCTTTGCAATTCGGTAGATAGTTGGAACTTCAATATTTGACCCTTTTTTTGAAATTGGGCGGCAACAATTTGGATTGTCACGGCCAACACTTTCGACATGCGTTCGGGAGTAGCAAGCGGTCTTATGTTAACTTGAGTTGGTTGGCGCCGTATGTTGGCCAACTGTATTACTGGCAGCCGCCGTACCAAACCCTGCAAACACGGTAAACCCGGCGCGCTAAGGTCTCTCTAGCCATCAAGGCCTTCGACCCATGCCGAAACCGCTACGCCCATGGACTTGATGTGATCGTCATGTGTGAAGCCTGAAACGCGCTTGCGTGGTTTCAGATCGTGATCGCCGTCTTCAAACCATCTCATCTGGATTGCCGAGGAAAGCTCATACCCGCTGACTTCTTCCTTCGAGCCAAACTGGTCGCGCGTACCCTGACAAATCAGCGTTGGCGTTCGTAAGTGCTGTAGGTGTTCAGTGCGAAGCTTTTCGGGTTTCCCAATCGGGTGAAAAGGATAGCCTACGCAGAACAATCCAGAGATGCGATCCGCTTCAAATAGCCCATCTGCAATCATACTAGCAACGCGCCCGCCCATGGACTTCCCGCCTATGATCAGCGGGCCATCGATATGGAGCGCGTCGATTGCGGCTAGGTACTCTGAGTTCAGTTTTTCAGCGCGTGGCGGGGGCTTTTTAGTGCCCTCAGTTCTTCGGTTAGCCATGTAGGAGAATTCAAACCGAACAACTCTTAGACCCTGTTCGGCCAAGGCACCCGCGATTGCTGTAATTGCAGGAGAGTCCATCGGCGCACCGGCGCCATGCGCAAACAGGATGGTTGCGTTTGCTGCTTCCGGGCCGAGGTTTAAGAATTCGCTTTGCATAATCGCTACTTCTCCAATGGCTCAAAGGCGTATCTGCGCCCTAAATTATCCGGGTGCACCAAAACCGTCAAAACTGCATAACCCGGGCAACCCCACCCCATCGACGGGTTTCAGCGCTTCCTACGCGCCGTCCATTCCGATTCACAGCGAGTTGGCGAACGGCACTGGGCCTTGGTCGCATCATCGTAAAATGGGTTCGACACAATCTACTACCATGCCGCGTTTCGCTCGTTATAGTCGTCAAGAGATTGCAGTAGACCTATATTTGTGAGCAAAAATGGCGACTTGGACTGGATATGAAACAACACCGACAGTTCTTGCTCAGGCAGACACATGGAAATCCAGGTGCCTGCAGGGCAGTGGCAGCGTTTTTTCAGATCAGGCACTTTGGACCACCGAAAATTTTTCTGAGCTAAGGACACATTTTGTCGATAACCCAATTTTGGGTGATCAAAAATTCTATGAAAAACTTGCCCTTCAACTAGAAGGCGCCAGACCGGAAGTTGCTAAGCTCGCAGCTGAGGCTTTGTGGTTGTTGCTTATGTTCGTCGGCGATAGCTACTTTGGTGCCGCGACCAAGACGGACCGCATTCGAGAGGTCTGGGAGCTTTCGGGTGACCAGCTCCCTCAGACTGCGGCCCTCAATGCAGACGCATTGGCTGGCGTCGCCAACCCAGGGACTGCATTTCTTACAAAGATTCCCGATGAGTACGGCTTTCTTATTGAGTTGCTTGTTGCTTGGAAACAGATGCCGGCCGAGCAACGTGCAACATTGCTAGATGACGCCCCCTGGAAGCTATGTGAATGGGTCGCAAGCAACGACGGCAGTGCGGTTAGAGCCTTTCGCCACATGTTTTTGTATTTTTGCTACCCGTCATATTTCGAGCGGATTTGCAGCAGAAATCACAAAAAGCAACTCTATGGTTCTTTTGCTGAAATCTTAGATCAGGATCAGGACTTTTTTAAAGTCGATAAAACTCCATGCAATTTGGACAAAACCATTCTCTCAATCCGCAAGAAATTGGAAGCAGAGTACGGCACAACAGAGATCGATTTTTATGACAAGAACTTAAGGGAGAGATGGGGAAAAGAGGACAAAGATTCAAAAAAACGCAAGACCGGTGCCGGTAGTGAGCAACCCGCCGCGGGTCCCAACATTTGGATTGAGAAGACGATCGTCAAAAGCAGACCTGATCGTCAGTCAGGGGAACACCGTCTTGGCGAGGCACTTTGGTCGCCACAACGCGCCAAAAACGGTGGTGACTTCTATTCTAGTATGCGTTTGGTGGCACCTGGTGATATCGTTCTGCACCTGACAGACAACCTCGGTTTCTCAGGCAAGTCCGTAGTTGCTGAGGAGGTGAATGATCAGTTTGTCGGCCTTCCGGACACCGATTGGGCAGGCCAACCTGGCTATCGTGTCCAACTACGTGAATTCGAACCTCTGGACCCAGAACTAGCGCGCGATGTGTTCTTCAAGGACGCGGAAATCGGACCAGAAATGCGCGCCCTCTTGGAGACCGAAGACGGCCACGGTCTGTTCTACAATCGGAAGCTCGAATTGAATCAAGGCGCGTATTTATCCAAAGCGCCTCGGTCTTTGGTGACCCTGCTCAATAAGGCGTATCAGAAGACCGCAGGGAGAAAGCTGGTTGATTTGCCCGATGTGACCACCCCCTTCGAACGCCGAAAGACGAGCACAATGCAGACCAAATCTCTCAATACGATCTTCTACGGACCCCCGGGAACTGGGAAGACATATGTCACTGCAAGGCGTGCCGTAGAAATCTGTGATGACCTGGCTCCCACTGAAAATGGGGAGCTACGGGAACGTTATGACCAGCTCGTAAAACAAAAGCGGGTCGAATTCGTTACTTTTCACCAGACGTATGGCTACGAAGAGTTTATTGAAGGGCTACGACCAGAAACGGGAGAAAGCGACGACGAGACCTCGAGCGCAGGTTTTCGGCTTCAACCCGTGGATGGTGTGCTCAAAAGGATCGCCGACAGAGCAAGAAAACTACCGAGCACGACTGCAGAAACTTTTGACCCTTCAGGGCGGAAGGTCTTCAAAGTTTCACTCGGGCGCAGCAATAACCCCGAAGACGATTATTTGCGCGATGAGTGTCTAGAGAATGGATATGTCCTCTTGGGTTATGGAGGCGAAATTGACTGGTCAGGTCCGCAGTTTGATAGCTACGAAGCGATAGCAAATCGATGGCGGGAGGAGCCTGGGCAAGAAGACACTGACGGGCGCCATGGCAACATAGTATTCACGTCACAGATACGTGTTGCAATGCAGGCTGGCGATGTCGTTCTGGCCAGTCGAGGAAACCGTCGGATACAGGCGATAGGCATTGTATCAGGACCTTATGAGTATGTTCCTCGCGACATAGATGAATACCACCATCGACGCCCAGTTAAGTGGCTCTGGAAAGATGAAACGGATGACGGCATTGCCGTCGAGGATATTTACTCAAAGAACTTCACCCAGCACTCGATCTATCAGCTCTATAACAATCAGATTAACTGGGACGCTTTGGTGCCTTATGTCCAAGAAAAGAGATCGGCCGCTCCACCGCCACCTCATGTTTTGATCATCGACGAAATAAACCGTGCTAACATTTCCAAGGTTATGGGTGAGCTCATAACGCTTTTGGAAGAGGACAAGAGATCCGGCGCACAAAACGAAATCTCTGTGACTCTGCCGCACTCGGGCGAGGCATTCACGCTGCCACCAAACCTTCACATCATTGGAACAATGAATACGGCTGATAGGTCAATTGCTCTGCTCGACACGGCCCTGAGACGGCGCTTTCAATTCGTAGAAATGCCACCGAAGCCCAATGTCCTCAAAGAGATTGACGGCGTTGATGTCGCCTCTGTGCTCGAAAGCATCAATTCCCGTTTGGAGTGGTTCCTTGGAACGGACCAACTCATTGGTCACGCGTGGCTGATGGGCGCAACGACTCTCCCTGAACTCGATACAGTCATGTCGAATAAAATAATGCCTCTTCTGCGCGAATATTTCCATGAGGACCTTGACCGTGTTCGGGCCGTGCTTGGCGGTGGAGATAGGTTCTTGCGGCGTGAAAAAATCCCGACGCCACCCGGAATCGATGACTATGGCGAGGAGCGCTGGAAGTTTGTGGATCGCTATTTAAGCGAAGGTTCATACGGGCTAGCAGCATATGCGGAAGCCATTACTGGTGCGGAACCGGTCGATTCTGAATGACGGCTCTAGGATCCAAACCACTACCGACCATTACACGGCGCGAATGGCAGGAACTGCGCGTGGAGGATGGCGGCCTTCGCGAGTCTCAAGCAGACAGGTTACACGGTCTTGCTGTACAAGCTGCACGGCAACTAAGGCTTCCAGAAACTGGCGTGCTTACCAGAACCCATCATGGATTGAGAGCCCAGCAGGTCACGGGAATTCTGTCGATCCCAGGCCTTACTGTTGAAATACTTCCCAAGATTGAAGGCGAAGACGGCGCTGTTCGCGGTGCATTAATCCGAATGCTTGCCGTCGCCTATGACTTGCGCGTTTCCGAAGGGGAATTGTCCTCTCTGCAAACCCAAAGGCACGACTTGCTTGAACTGCTAATCCGTCTTTTCTGCGAGAGACTGCTTGCAGCAGTTAAGCACGGCCTTTCACGGCAATACCTAGAGCGAGAGGACGACCTTCCCGCGTTCCGCGGCAGTCTGCTCGTAAAGCGCCAGCTGACGATACACGCAGCGCGCCCGGACCGGCTGGCTTGCAGATTTGACGAACTAAGTGAAAATACTCCGATCAATAGGGTTCTGAAGGCAGCGGTACTCCGGTTAGCGAAACTTGCTCGAACTGCCGAAAACCTCAGGCGGCTGGATGAGCTGGTAAGCCGTCTCGAGCATGCGGGAACCAGCGCTAGACCGCTAGCAGAGCCGGTTCGCTTAGACCGTACGAATACCGCATTCCACAGCGTGTACGGTTTGGCGAGATTGTTCTTGTCAGGCGATTGGCAAAGTACCGTTTCTGGTGGGCCGTCCGGGTTCTCTCTGCTGTTCCCGATGAACGACCTGTTTGAGAAATTCGTTGGTCGAAGCTTAAAGCGCGCTTTGTCACCATTGCCTGTGCGTCTCCAAGACCGCAGGCATTATGCTTTAAGGCACCTTCCAGGGGGAGCTGGGGCATTTTCACTCAGACCCGATGTGGTCATCGAGACCGACCATGGGCCCGTGATCCTCGATACAAAGTGGAAACGTCTCGATACCGAAGACGCAAGAAATCGTAACGTTTCACAATCCGACGTGTATCAGATGCTTGCATACGCTCATGCATACGATGCGGACCGCCTCATCTTACTTTACCCATGGGACAGCCACCTGGGCGAACCGGGATTGTTAAAGGAATGGAATGTGGCCGGTACGAAGCGCTTGCTACAAGCGGTTTGCGTGGACGTAGGTCATCCGCATCGGGTGCTCGATCAGCTTCGCTTGCTGTTCCCGGGGTACCAATCCGACTGATCGGTTCGAAAACGATTCTATGAGAATAGAAAACACCCGATTTAAAGCCGGTGACCCTGTGAAAATTGTGCGTATTGAAAGAGGCCTGTTGTAATCACAGGAGGCCAAACAATGGCACAAAAAACAAAAGCGACGTCCCAGACCGGGCTGCAAAAGCCACTAGTTGATAGAGTCGCTACAAACGAAGACTTTGCCGAAGCAGTCTTAATGCTAACTGCCAACGAAGCAGCCAATAGTGAGATGCTCAACCCAGGCACTCTGGCCCGACCATTTTCGGAAGGGCGTCTTAATGTACTACGGGACCAAAACCGTCTTCTTGGCCTTTGCGTGGACAGTGACCTCGGTATTGATCTTGTCGCCGTGAACCACGAAGTGCGTCGGCAAGGTATTGGACGTGAGCTTGTTCGCCGTTCTGTAGAGCGTGCGCGAACCCGCGAACTGAATGTGTTGGAGGTCGACTGTATTTCCGAAGCTAGCGCAAGGTTCGTCGATAGCCTGGGTTTCACGGTCATGCCCGACCTTATGGGATTAGGCGGAGGGATGTTTGCCTACATGGAGCTGCCCTGTAAGATTGCGCTCCCAGATGCGAGCCTGCTGAGTTTTCAGATCGATTTCTGCAATCCGGCTAGAGACTATGACAAAACAGTTGAACCTTTCCGATCATGTCGCGGTCAGGGTGCGCTGGTCGACGAAAAATGTCTTCATATTCCAAAGCGGGCAGTCTGCTATCACCCGCGCATCCGGGAGTTGCCGGACTGCATCATGATCGTGCGAGTTGGCGGGCAATTGATCTTTGAGGACAAAGTAAAGCGCGACGAAGCTGAACGCTTGGGCGTGCAGCGCGATCCCGGTGGCAACTTTTTCATCGAGCAGATCAAGCTTGCCTAAACTTGGGGGGCGCCCGCTTTCATTGCGCGTCCCCAACAGACTCAAACGCTATATCTATTTAACCCCTGATCTCACGTTCCACCCTCACGCGCGCGCACGCGTACGTACCTTGTAGAACACTGAAAAGAATCCAAAATCTCGATAAGTATCTGATAATGATTGTAATTTCGAGATTTTGTGCCTATCTTGACTTGAGGCCAGAAGGAGGTCTCGATGCCAGCTCTTCGTTTCACAAAACGCGCGATTGATGCGCTATCGCACCCTGAAACGGGTCAGATCCTATACCGCGATGAGATGCTGCGGGGCTTTGGCTTGCGTGTTGGATCACATTCCAAGGTCTACTTCGCTGAAGGGCAGGTCAAAAACAGAACACGAAGGGTAACCATTGGTCGCGCCGACGTAATTGGTGTCGATGCAGCTCGCAAACGCGCTCTAGGCATCCTGAGCGACATGGCAATGGGTGTCGATCCGAACGCTGAAAAGCGGCGCGTCGCACAAGAAAGCCTGACGCTCGGCCAAGCCTTTGACCGGTTCTTTGCAACACGGACTTCCATCGCTGACAGTACGCGAGATCGCTACCAAAGGACGGTTAACCTGTACCTGAAAGATTGGCGGCGAACGCCAGTCACCTCCATCAGCCGACAAATGATACTCAAGCGCCACCAGCGCATCGGTAAGGCAAACGGTGAGGTTACGGCAAATAATGTCATGCGCCATTTTCGGTCAGTCTATAATGTAACGGCTGCTGCGCATGACGAGTTCCCGCCCAACCCAGTCGATATTCTGACGCAGGCACGAGCATGGTATCCGGAACGTCGGCGTCGTGGAGCTGTGGCCGCCCATGACCTGCCAATATGGTGGGCAGCAGTAATGGAAGAACCAGACTACTCTCGCGACTTTCTCCTGGTTGCTCTGTTCACTGGGATGCGGCGTAATGAGATCGCCTCGCTCGGTTGGGAACACATCAACCTAGACGAAAAAGCACTGCATATCCCCAGGACGAAGAACGGCGACCCACTGGATTTGCCACTTTCTGACTACCTCGTCGGCTTATTGAAAGAGCGTCAGGCCAAAACAGGCGCGTCACCTTGGGTATTTCCAGGTACGGGGCGCAAGGGCCATATTGTGGAGACCAAAAAGTTCACGGCCCGAGTGACTGAGCGCAGCGGGGTGAAATTTACCCTGCACGACTTACGCCGAACCTTCATAACAATCGCCGAAAGCCTGGATATTCCCCACTATGCATTGAAGCGGCTGTTGAACCATCGCCTATCGGGTGACGTAACTGCTGGTTACATTGTGAGTGATTTGGAAAGGTTGCGTGGACCGGTCGAGGCGGTGGCGAACAGGATTTCCGAACTTGCATCAATCCGTTCTGAAAGGATGGCCTCTTGAACGAGCCTAAGCCCTACCCAAGCGAAGTCGCCCCGGAGGCGGCAGAAGCGCTTCTGGATATGCTTCTATTGGCCATCATTCGGGCTAACCCAGTGCCTACTGCGAAGCGCTCGGATGACCATCTTCGGCTGAACGATGCCAAGAAGAGTCTGTTCGGGATCGCCACGCCAAAGGGGCGAAACTTCGGAAGCGACTTGCCTGAACTTGTCTATATGGCTCGCCGATACATCGCCGAAAGAGGCCGCCCAGAAATAGGCCACAAGTATGAGCTTAGTTGGCCATCTGAGCCGGAAAACACTGCCAGCTCGGTAACTGCGCTAGCCAAAGAGGCATTGGAACGCCGAAAAGAGAGTGAACCAGATTTCCCAATGGCAGGGCTCGAGGAACGGATCCACAGGCTGCAAAAGAAGTTCGATAAATACAAACAGCCTGTACTGAAAATGGTCTATGGCCGGGATGGATTGGCCGAAACAGTGTTTTCGCAACACCTGCGGGAAGTAAAAGGATTGCTCGAGCACTTAGGTATCGAAGTCGAAGAACCAACCACGCCGTTGCGCGACCCAAAACACCCGATTTAAAGCCGGTGACGTAGTAAAATATGTGCTTATTAAAGGAGGCCTACTGAAACGACAGGAGGCCAAAGATGGCATTCAAAAATCGCAAACTTCTCACGACAAAAGAAGTTGCTGCTCGAGCAAGACTTAGCGAGTCCTTCTTTGAAAAACAGCGAAGCCAAGGCAAAGGTGCGCGTTATATAAAGATAGGTGGTCGCGTCTTATATGATGAAGACGACTTCAATTTCTGGCTGAACTGCCATCGACGCGATCCCGGTGGATTCAGCTATGACTGAGTCTTTTCTCGCCAACGCAATCAACAATGGCAGCGTTGCGGAAGCGGCGCTTGCCTACGTCAAACTGGGATGGGAGCCGCTGCGGCTCCTTCCCCGCGAAAAACATACCAAAGACGACTGGAAGGCGCCCCGCACGTGGGCGTCCGATGAAATCACGCGGGCATTCGCAGCCGAGAATAATGTCGGCGTCATCATGGGCTCACGCTCGGGCAATCTCGTCGACATCGACCTTGATATACCTGAGGCCGTCCTGATCGCCGATTTTGTCTTTCCTGAATTCACGCCCGTTGGCCGCAAAACATCCCCGCGTAGCCATCGCCTAGCAATCTGCGCAGCAGACAAAAGCCAACGATTTCAAATCCCACCCAAAGTGGCCAAGGAGCTGGAGTTCGGACGAGCAACTGTTCTGGAGCTCCGCGCCGATGGAAACCAAACTATGTTTCCGCCGTCGACCCACCCATCTGGTGAAAAGGTGCAATGGCAGGGTGGCCCGGAAGACATTCCCACTGTGTCCGCTGTCGATCTGACCAAGCGATGTGGTCTCTGCGCCGGGCTTGCGGTGCTATTACGCTATTATCCGCGCGTACAAGGGGACCGTGACAATGTGTGTTTGGCCCTGACCGGTGTACTGGTCCGGGCGGGGTATTCGGACGAAGACGTCGACCGAATTGTTGTTGCGATGGCCGCTGCCGCCGGCGACGAGGAAGCTGAAAAGCGCGGCGGCAAAGCAGCAGCAACCCGCGAAAAGATTAAAGATGAAGAGCCAACCTGGGGCCTCACGGAGCTCTGCGGACGCCTGGAAATCGAAAACCTCGAAAGTACCTTGCGCAAGTGGCTGGGGCTTTCAGGCGCTGGCCTGGCCGGGCGTTTCGCGAGAGACGGTAAGCCGACTATTCTTGTGGAACCAGGCAGCCAACCGTACGAAATCGACGAAATCGAAGACCTGCTCATCAAGTCCGATGCTGGCGTTTACCAGCGCGGCGAGAATTTGGTCCGCGTCAGCCGCTTGCCACGTTCTATTGGCGAAGACGGGGTAAAACGCTCGGGCGGCGCACTTGTACTGACACGCGTAATCACGGCATGGCTCCGTGAACAGTTCGCGCGCATCGCAAATTGGGAACGCCCCACCAAAGACGGGTTCAAAGCAATTAACCCACCGGTCGAACATGCTGCGACGTACATCGCACGTGTTGGCGAATGGCGGGTTCCAGTACTCAACGGCATCATCTCCACGCCCACACTGCGCGCAGATGGTTCTATTCTTCAGACACCCGGCTACGATTACAATTCTGGCCTGCTATACGATCCCGGCGATGTCGAATTTGATCCTGTACGTGAAGCACCTTCGAAAGAAGAAGCCATCGAGGCACTGCATGTTCTGTGGCAACCGTTTCGGGATTTCCGTTTTGCTGAACCGGTCGACAAGAGCGTCTTGCTCGCAGCTGTGCTCACCGCCTTCATTCGCAGATCGCTGCGAACTGCGCCTCTATTCGCACTAGACGCGCCAACTGCCGGTAGCGGGAAAACCTACGTTGCGGCCACCATCGGGATCATGGCCTATGGCCATTCGCCCACGATCATATCTCAAGGCAAAACAGAAGAGGAGGACGAGAAGCGGATTGGTGCGGTCTTGATGGCCGGCGACGGAATCATCGTCATTGACAACTGTGATCGCCCCATTCACGGCGACTCACTCTGCACTGTGCTGACAACAGAAGAATGGGGCGCCCGCATTCTCGGCAAATCCGAGGTTGCCAAAACCCCTACCAATGCACTGTTCATGGCCACTGGAAACAACCTTGAGGTGGCTGGAGACATGGGACGGCGCACGCTGGTGTGCCGCCTGGACCCGCAAACAGAACGGCCTGACCTCGTTGAACATGACTTTGACCCACGGGAAGAAGCCGCAGAAAACCGGACACAACTGGTGGCCGCAGGTCTAACTATTTTGCGCGCCTATATTGCGGCGGGTCGCCCCAAACAGTCGACGCCAATTGGGTCGTTTCGAGAATGGAACCTGGTGAGGGACGCGTTGCTCTGGTTGGGCTTGCCTGATCCAGCATTGACCCGTGAGAGAATTATGCTGGATGACCCAATGAAGTCCGAGCTTGCGGGCCTCTTGGATGCCTGGGTCGCGGCGCTGGGCGATCGAGAGTATGGCCTTGCTGAAATCGGTGCAATGGCGGAGGAATCCAGCTCTCCGGAAATCAAAGAGTTGTACGGGTTGCTGGCTGGTATGAGGCGAGATGGCCAGTTCAACGCCAAGAGCATTGGCCGGTTGCTTCTTAAGCATAAGGATCGGATTGTGGGCGGCCGTGTTCTGCGCAGCTATGCCGATTCAGCAGGCTCGAAACGGTATCGCGTAGAATTTGTTGGCAGCAATGTTCCGGACGTACCCGATGACGAGGAGCCTGATGAGGAATTTCCGTTCTGATCAACAGGGACGCTCAACATAAAAACCGTCAAACCTAGAGCACCAATTCTCCCCCGGGTTTGACGGGTTTACCGGGTTTGGTTTTGGCCTCTGGGCAGCGCAAAAACTGCGTTTTCCAACTGGTATTATGCCCAGCAAACTCGAGTGCACTCAGAAAGCTTCAAGCCAACGCTTTATGGCGGTAATTGGCTCACGGCCTGCAGGGTGGTCTGTTTGAACTTTTTCCAGGTCTGACATTGCGTCTGCCAAAGTTCGCCCGGATTCGACACCGTCACGCCCGTGTCGGCGGTTGTTCAGCCAAGCTTGCAGCTGTTCGTGACGCGCAGTCGACAAGGCCTCTGGAGCGTTCGCAAACACAAGGCGCCGCGCCAATTCACGGTATCTGTCGTCCTCGAAGGTTTCGGCTATCTCCGCACGTTCCGGCCAGTCTGACTTGTGGAATGCCTGCATTCGGTTTTCGTCAGCACGGCTTGGGAAACCTTCATACATGCGCTGTTCGACGATCTGGGCTGGCTCGAAGGGCGGGTAGCGCTGTTCCATTGCCCTGCCCAACCGCGCGGCAAACTGACCGTCAGCGGACACCACAGCGGCCCGACGGACGATCTCAGCCATCGGTAAGCCAATAACGGCTGGCAGGTCTGGCGCTATGGCCGCGTCGACCAATGCTGGCATTTTGTTTGAGTAGATGGTGCGAAGTGCCCGGTTGGGTCCCTTCGTCTCTTCCACCAGTTCTGCCTCACTTAAGTTCAAGACTTCTGCTGGATCTCGACGCAGATCAAACACAGCCTGCATGGTTGGGTTATTCGGATGGTGGCCGCAGCCGACAACTGCACGAACGGATGGCACCCCCATGTGATACTCGACGATGCACTTGGGTTCACCGGTGCCCAGGCGTCTAGCGACCTCGCCCTTGTCCACCATTGGAAGCAAGGAATTCCAAATAGAAGGTGCGCGGTCACGGATCAGCCGCGCCATGTAAATAGTGGCCTCCACATCTGCCAAAGCGTCGTGGGCGTTTTCATGTGCGAAGCCGTTGGCTGGTGCCAAGGTGTCGAGGCGGAGTGTCGGCTTGCCTTTGGCGCTAATGGGCACGGCCATAGCATTGGGGGCCAATGCTGCCGTGGCCTGGGCCAGGCGCAGCACATCCGCCCGTTGGTTGCCGTTGGTATTGGTCAGGTAAACCGGCTGCAGTGTTTGGTAGAAGGCCTGACGCAGCAAAGGCTCGTCGAAAGAGAGGGTGTTGTATCCTGTAAAGATCGCCGGTGACCATGCGCGCAGCTTCTCGGCGATCTGAAGCATCATTTCATAATGAGAAGGCAGACTGGGATCGTTCAGCATCGCGGGAGTTACCCGTGTCGCCAGCAAGGCGCCTGGTGCGGGGACGACATGGGGCAGAAGGTGGCAGCGGAATTCGAAGCGGTCGCGTTCGTTTAGGTCGTCATCAGTTAGGATCGCCGCGAATTGCAGGATCTGGTCGAACGTCGTGTCCGTGCCGGTGGTTTCCGTGTCGTAGAAGACGTAAGTCATACGGGCAGCCTAACTTGTCTCATCACTGGGGGGTAAGCCCAAGTTTGTACTAGCGGATTTCGCCGCAACCGGTACTTTAAGGGCGCAATCCCGGCAGAAGTAGAGATATTGATTGCTCATGATGGATCCGAGCGAAAAGAAAAAGCTTAGCGAAAGCGATATTTGCGATCTTTTTATTTCGCCGTCTATTCGCAATTCCGGCTGGGATCCAATGACGCAAATACGGCGTGAAGTAACCCTGACTCCAGGACCAGTTATTGTTCGCGGGAATATGTCTTCCCGAAATAAAAAGAAGAAAAAATTCGCTGACTATGTCCTTTCTTGGGAGCCGTCAGTTCCAGTTGGCGTTGTCGAGGCAAAGGATAACAACGTTGGCGTCAGTCACGGCCTACAGCAGGCATTGGGTTACGCAGAAATTTTGAACGTTCCGAGTGCATTTAGCTCCAATGGAGATGCATTTGCCGGCCATAATAAAGTACCGGAAGCTGGCGAAGACATTGAAGCAGATTTCTCGCTCGATGAGTTCCCGACCCCAGATCAGCTTTGGAAAAGATACAAGAAGTTTCGCGGAATTGAGGACGAGGAGGAAAAGCTTGTCCTGCAGCCGTATCATGAGGACACATCTGGCAAGGAGCCGCGCTACTACCAAGTTGAAGCCATCAACCGTACAATTGAAGCGGTAGCGAAAGGAGAAAAACGGGTTCTACTCGTCATGGCCACTGGGACGGGGAAGACCTACACAACGTTCCAGGTTATTTGGCGGCTATGGAAAGCGGGGCAAGCGAAGCGCATTCTCTTCCTCGCGGATCGCAACGTGCTCGTTGATCAAACGCTGGTGAATGATTTCAAACCGTTCGGCGCGGTCATGACCAAAGTTCGCAACCGCACAATCGACCCGTCTTACGAGATACACCTTGGCCTTTACCAATCGCTCACCGGTTCTGACGAAGCCGACAAGGTATTCAAGACTGTCTCACGCGACTTTTTTGACCTGATCGTTATCGATGAGTGTCACCGCGGCAGTGCCGCCGACGATGCCGCCTGGCGCGAAATCCTGGACTACTTTTCTGACGCAATTCAGGTCGGTCTGACGGCCACGCCCAAGGAAACCAAATACGTATCCAGCACGACCTATTTCGGCGAACCTGTTTACACATACAGCCTTAAGCAAGGCATCGATGATGGCTTCCTGGCCCCCTACAAGGTGGTGAAGATCGATATCGATCGCGACGTTGACGGCTGGACGCCGCCGCCTGGTATGACCGACGACCTCGGAGCGGAGATTGAGGGTCGCCAATACAATCGACAAGACATGGACCGTATTTTGGTCCTGAATCAGCGAACCAAGCTCGTCGCCAACCGAGTAATGCAGCTCTTGAAGGCGACGGACCCCTTCTCGAAGACCATTATATTCTGTGAGGACATCGACCACGCTGAGCGCATGCGTAAGGCCATCGTCAACGCCGCAGGACAGCTAGCGCTCGACAACCCGAAATACGTGATGCGGATCACGGGAGACAGCGTCGAGGGGAAGGCAGAGCTCGACAACTTCATCGACCCGGAAAGCAAGTTTCCCGTGATCGCGACAACCTCCGAACTCTTAACGACCGGAGTTGACGCCAAGACCTGTAAACTGATCGTTCTGGACAAGACCATCACCTCGATGACGATCTTCAAGCAGATCATCGGAAGAGGCACGCGGATCGACGAAGAGCACAATAAGTACTTCTTCACGATTATGGATTTCAAAGGCGCGACAGATCTATTTCGGGACCCCGACTTTGATGGAAACCCTGTGGTTATCTACACACCCGGTCCTGATGATAATCCCGAGCCTCCCGACCCCTCAGATAACGACCCAGGTGATGACGGTGACGGGCCGGATGATGAGCCCGCAGGCACCACAAAAATCCGCGTCAGCGGCGTTGATGCTACGATTGTTGCCGAGCGTATCGAGTATCTGGGACCGGATGGCCAGTTGATTACCGAGTCCTACAAAGACTTCGCCAAGCGCCAGATTCGGTCAGAGTACGCCTCGCTGGACGACTTCATTCGAAACTGGAACGGAGCCGACAAAAAGAAAGCCATCATTCAGGAGCTTGAGGAGCATGGCGTCCTTTTGGAGAACCTTGCTGCGGAGGTTGGTAAGGATATTGGAGACTTCGACCTACTCCTTCATGTCGCATATGAGCAGCCCCCACTGACGCGTGCGGAGCGCGCCAACAATGTGAAGAAGCGGGACTATTTCACGAAATATGGGGAGGAAGTCAGACAGGTTCTGTCTGCTCTCTTGGACAAGTACGCGGACGAAGGTATCGAAGCGATCGAGGACGCGCGCGTGCTGCGCATGCATCCCTTTGATGAGATTGGGAAACCAGTCGAAATTATCCGGAACGTATTCGGTGGCAAAGAACAATATGAAGAGGCCGTAAGGGACCTCGAAAACGAGCTGTACAGGCAGGCGGAAGGCTAATGGGCAACATAGCGAGTATCATCAAGGCAATCCAAGACATCATGCGGAAGGATGTGGGCGTTGATGGCGACGCGCAGCGCATCGGCCAGATGGTCTGGATGTTCTTCTTGAAGATCTTCGACGACCGCGAAGCCGAGCTTGAGTACGTTGAGGACGACTATCAATCACCGCTTCCTGAGCATCTCCGCTGGCGCAACTGGGCGGGCAAGCGCGAAGGGATGACAGGCGACGAGCTCTACGACTTCGTACAGAACATCCTGTTTCCAAAGCTCAAGTCACAGGACCTGCTGAACAGCCCAAAGCGGGAACAGGCTGAGGTCATCCAACGTGTCTTCGCTGATGCTTACAACTACATGAAGTCTGGCACGCTCATGCGCCAGGTCATCAACAAGATCAACGAAATCGACTTCAACAACTCGGGCGACTGGCACACCTTCGGCGGCATTTATGAACAAATCCTGCGAGACTTGCAGAGCGCGGGAAACGCAGGCGAGTTCTACACTCCGCGTGCAGTCACTAAGTTCATCGTGAACCGTGTGGATCCGAAGTTGGAAGAGGTAGTCTTTGACCCGGCCTGCGGTACCGGTGGCTTCCTGACATGCGCGATCGATCACAAAGTCGAAAACTATGTGAAAACCAGCAAAGATCGGGAGGCCCTTGGACGTACCATCAGGGGCGTCGAAAAGAAGCCTCTGCCGTTCATGCTTTGCATCACGAACATGATCCTGCACGGGATCGACACACCCCGACACATCCGGCTCGATAACACCCTAAGCTATCCCTACACCGGGATTTCCGAACGGGACCGAGTGGATGTAATCATCACCAACCCGCCCTTCGGTGGCATCGAAGAAGACGGCATCGAAAAGAATTTTCCGGCGACCTACCGGACGCGCGAGACTGCCGACCTGTTCATCGCGGTCATCAAGCGGCGGCTGAAGAAACATGGCCGGGCAGCGGTGGTCCTGCCTGACGGGTTCCTGTTCGGAGAGGGCGTAAAGACCACGCTCAAGCGTGAGCTGCTGGAGGAATGCAATCTCCATACCGTCGTTCGGCTGCCCAACGGTGTGTTCAACCCATACACGGGCATCAAGACCAACATTTTGTTCTTCATTAAGGGTGAGGCCACAAAGGACGTTTGGTTCTATGAACATCCCTATCCGGAGGGCGTGACGAACTACAACAAGTCCCGCCCGATGAAGTTCGAGGAGTTCCAGGCTGAAATCGACTGGTGGGGTGAGGAAGCTGATGGCTTCAAGGCTCGCAAAGAAACCAAACACGCCTGGAAGGTTAGCGCCGATGACCTGGCAGCGCGAAACTACAACTTTGACCTAAAGAACCCGCATGAGGATGAGGTGGAGGACCACGACCCAGACCATCTGCTCAAGGAGTACGGCAACGCTCAAGACGACATTCAGAAACTGCGTAATCAGTTGAAGGCCATCCTAGCGGATGCATTGAACGGGGGCGCCCGTGACTGATGTGAATCAACTTATCACCGACCACCTAGATATCTGGACGTCTGCCACCGAGAAGAAATCCGGTGCTGGGCGCGGGAGCGGCGGAACTGTAAATTTTTACGGCATCCAGAAGTTACGGGAGTTAATCCTCGAACTTGCGGTGCGAGGTAGGTTGGTGCCACAGGATGCCAGCGAAGGAACCGCTGTCGAACTCCTCAAGAAGGTCGAGCTCACCCGCCAAGAGCTCTTATCACAGAAGCTCATTCGTAAGCAGAAGAAACCGGGGTCGGTGAAACCAGACGAAATGCGCTTCACGCTTCCGAAAGGATGGGCGTGGACCAGACTTATTGATCTGGCCGAAATATCGCCAAAAAACGACTTGGAAGATGACGAGCTAGCGTCCTTCGTTCCAATGCCAGAGATTGGGACTAGTCATACTGGGGAGCACGGGCAAGAAGAGAGACGATGGGGGGAGATTAGAAAGTCCTACACGCATTTTGCAGATGGCGACGTAGCTCTGGCAAAAATCACGCCCTGTTTTGAGAATAGCAAAGCGGCTGTATTCTCGGGTCTACGGAACGGTGTTGGCGCAGGTACGACGGAGCTACATGTCGCGCGTCTGTTTTGCAAAGAAGTGGCCGGGCGCTTTATTCTCCTGCACCTCAAGGCGCCCTCATTCTTGGAGAATGGAAAGCCGATCATGACAGGATCGGCGGGGCAGAAGCGGGTTCCACGATGGTATTTCTCGGAAACACCAATCGCACTTCCGCCAACCGCGGAACAACACCGCATCGTAGCCAAGGTGGACGAACTTATGCGACTATGCGGTGCCCTACAGAGCCAGGCCGAGAACGGTGTTAAGGCGCATCAGAGCCTTGTCGAAGTCTGTCTTGCCGTTCTCAGAAACAGCAAAACTCCTCGAGAACTTGCCGACAACTGGAGTCGCCTGGGAGCAAACTTCGACACGCTTTTCAAGACTGAAGAGAGCGTAAGAAGTTTAGAGCGAACTATTCTTGAGCTGGCCATCAGAGGGCTCCTTGTTTCTCAAGACCAAAATGAAGAACCCGCATCCGAATGGTTGGATCGTTCAATCCGTACCAGAACTAAACTTGTTAGGGAAAAAGCCATAAGGAAACCAAAGGCCGTTAAGGATATCGACCAGCTTGCAAAGCCCTACGAGCTGCCTGCGAATTGGACATGGGCTCGGCTGCCTGAAATTGGAGAGCTTGCAAGGGGGAAATCAAAACACCGTCCCCGCAATGATCGAAGATTGTTCGATGGTGGAACCTACCCGCTTGTGCAAACAGGAGATGTCGCTCGTGCTGACCCGTTCATCTCAGAGGCAGAAAGCTTCTATAACGATTTTGGGCTTGAACAGAGCCGTTTGTGGCCCAAGGGAACACTTTGCATAACAATAGCGGCGAACATCGCAGACACGGGCATCTTGTCTATGGAAGCCTGCTTTCCGGACAGTGTTGTTGGCTATATCCCGTTCGAGGAAGGCGTTAACGTTTCGTACTTCGACTATTTCATTCGGACGGCAAAAAACGACCTAGAAGACTACGCTCCTTCAACGGCGCAGAAGAACATCAACTTGGAAATCCTTGGTGAAGTTCTAGTGCCTTTACCTCCAAAAGAAGAGCTCAACCGGATTTGCCTGCGAGTCTCAGAGCTGTTGAAAATTTGCGAGAATCTGCGCCGTTCATTTCGCGCCTCACAAGATACGAAAATTGCCTTCGCTGATGCCCTTACTTCACAAATTCATTGAGAAATCATGCGCTTAAAATCTGTCTGGATCAGCGAGTACAAGAACCTACGCGACTTCACACTCACCTTTGACGGAGAAAGCTTCCTCGACATCTTTGTCGGTAAAAATGGAACAGGTAAATCTAATTTCTTCGAAGCGCTTGTTGAAATTTTTAACTTCATTTTTTCTTCAGCAAAACGCCGAAGCGCCATCAGCTTCGACTTTGAAATTGTCTACGAAATCGATGGTGTTGAAGTCCGTGTTCGGAGAGAAAACGGGGAAATGACCATCAACGGTAGGATCCGTTCAACCATCGGCAGCAATCCGATCCCGGACAATGTAATCATCTACTACTCGGGTCATAGCGACACAATCGACACGACTGTTCAACGCTATGCGAAGGCCTATGCCCGCCGAAACAAGAAATGGAAGGGCGACGAGGCACGGCAGTTCATCAGCATTGGGACAGATTATAAGGAGATGCTACTCTCGATCCTATTGATGCAATCACCGGATTGCGCCGCCCGTATTTACATCTGCGAGAAGCTCGGGATCGATGTCACGACTGAGACGGCTACCCTGTCACTTAAGCCGCCGAGATTTGACCATCTGAGCGTCGAAGTAGGCGACACTCAATCGTTCTTGTGGGGTGCGCAAGGCATCTCACTAGCCTTTGTCGAGAGGCTATTGAACTGCGTTCGCGGCGATTTCACAAGAGACTCGATCTACGACAGAACGCGTGATCGCTACACAATACCAATTAATCGAAGGCTATTCGCCGAAGAGTTTGCCGATGAAACGTCTTCTGACTTGTTTCGAAGCCTGGACAATCTCAAGACGCTTGGAATGTTCGAGTCCCTTTCTATTCCTATAGGCCTAAAGGACGGCCGCCCGATCTTCGTCAGAGATTTTAGTGATGGGCAGTTCCAATCCATCTACATCTTCGCGATTTCTGAGCTCTTCAAAGATCGTAACTGTATTACATTGCTGGATGAACCCGACTCCTTCCTACATCCGGAGTGGCAGTTTGAGTTCTTGAAACAGGTTGTAGACATAGCTGGTACAGAGGCTGCCCAGACAAACCATGTTTTGCTTAGTAGCCACAGCGCTTCGACTGTTGCCAGGTCGGAGAAGCAAGAAATCCAAATGTTTGAAATCGAAGGCGGTTGCGTGTCCATACGCAGCGCGAACAAAACTTCGATCATCAAATCTTTGTCTGCTGGCCTGATCTCGTTCTCCGAAACCGAAGCGCGGATGAACATTGCGTTCAACTTGAAGAACACCAACGGTCCCGTTTTGTTCACAGAGGGCATAACCGATGAACTGATACTTGAGACCGCATGGAAGAAACTGCGTGGTGACGCAGATCGTCCATTCGACATTCAGAACGCATTCAGCTGCGGCTTCTTACGCAACTTGTTGAGAGATGCATCTCTCTACGAGTCAAACCCCAACCGTAAATTCATCGCCTTATTTGACTTTGACGAAGCGTACAACGACTGGGTGCAGTTGGGCGCAGATCTTGAGACAAACCCGGCGCTATGCCTGGCGAAGAAGCTGAACGCTAGGGAGGGCTATGCACTTCTTCTCCCAGTCCCAGACAATCCCCAAATAGCGAGACAAGTTGTCAATCATGACACTGGCGACCACTACGCGGGGCGATCACTACTCACCATCGAGCTTCTTTTGCATGGTGTCCCAGGCCTAGACGCCCACTTTGAAGTTGATCAATCGCGCCCGGAACGTTTCATCCGTTTCATCGGCGACAAGGTTCGCTTCGCAAGGGAAGTCGTGCCGCACGTTCCGGCGGAGCACTTTGGGCCCTTTGAACCAGTGTTTAGAAGCGCGGAGCGGATCATCGGCGCAGTTGAATGACATTAAACGACCAGCCCGTCAGCTCGATCGTAAGTATCTGATATTAAGCGTAGAACTGGTGCCGCTGAAGGGACTCGAACCCCCGACCCCATCATTACGAATGACGTGCTCTACCAGCTGAGCTACAGCGGCTTCTGGGACCCTACTATGGCCCTACTAGTTCTACTCCTTTGCCGCGAACTCTTTGGTTTCGCAAGTCATTCTCGCGGGGACCCGCTAATTACGAATGACGTGCTCTACCAGCTGAGCTACAGCGGCGCCTTGAATCATCCGGAACTGGCCTCTACCGGATGAGATGGCCCATTTAAACTGTCAGCCTAAAGCCTGCAAGACCAGTTATGTCCGTTCGGGCCTTTCCCCCCTTTTCACCAGAGGTTGTCGTCGACGTATTGGGCCAATGATCAATCCAATGGGGCGAGCTTCCAGTTTGTGAAATTTTTGTAACGACGCATGAGTAGTTTTGACTCTAAGTTTATTATTCTATATTTCATGAAATATGATGGAAGAGATAACCGACCAGCTGGCCACCCTTGGCCACCCGCAACGTATCACCGTATTTCGCATGTTGATGCGACGGTATCCTGACACTGTTCCAGCGGGGGAACTGGCGTCGGAACTGGGGATCAAGTCCAGCACCTTGTCGAACTATCTCAACGCGTTGCAGCGATCCGGGCTGGTCAAGCAGGAACGATCCGGGACGTCACTGCTCTATTCGATTGAGATGAAGAACGTGCAGCACATGTTCGATTTCCTGCTCGTGGATTGCTGCCGTGGCCGACCCGATCTTTGCATGCCCTTGGCCAAAGGGCGCGAAACCATGGCTGACCGAAAGTTCAATGTGTTGTTCATTTGCGTGGGTAATTCTGCCCGGTCGATCTTTGCCGAATCCCTTTTGCGGGATATCGGCGGGGATCGGTTCAATGTGTATTCGGCCGGCATACGACCGTTTTCCGAACTCAACCCGTTTGCAATTCGGGTTCTGCAAGACAAGGGGCATGATACATCGGCGCTCCGCTCCAAGAATGTATCCGAGTTCTCGCGACCGGGCGCACCTGAAATGGATTTCGTCTTTACGGTCTGCAATCAGGCTGCGAACGAAGAATGCCCCGCGTGGGAAGGCCAGCCGATCAGCGGTCACTGGGGCATGGCGGATCCGGTCAAGGCAGAAGGCACCGATGCCGAGAAAAGCCTGGCCTTTCAAAACGCGTACGGCGCGCTGAAGCGTCGGGTTCAAGCCTTTACATCGCTGCCGGTTGAAAGCCTGGACCGGATCGCACTGCAATCCGCCGTTGATGAAATCGCGCGGTCGCCACTTGAGGATGCGCCATGACGACTTACGCTGTGAACGGCCTTGGCCGAATGGGGAAACTGGCCCTGAAGCCCTTGTTGGAACGGGGCGCAAAGATTGCCTGGATCAACGATGCCTTCGGCGACCCCCAGATGCACGCGCATCTGTTGGAGTTCGACACGGTACACGGGCGTTGGGATGCAGAATTCAGCTTTGATGCCGACAGCATCACTGTGAATGGAACCCGCCTGCCGTTCATCGGCACGAAAGACCTGAACACCCTGCCGCTGGATGGCGTTGATGTCGTGATCGACTGTACGGGCGTGTTCAAGACCGAGGCCAAGCTGGCCCCATATTTTGATGCCGGGGTAAAGAAAGTCGTCGTCTCTGCCCCGGTCAAAGACGGCCCGACGGCAAATATCGTTGTTGGAGTGAATGAAAGCACATATGACCCCGCGACCCATAAAATTGTGACAGCGGCCTCTTGCACAACGAATTGCCTGGCGCCGGTGGTCAAGGTGATCCACGAGAATCTGGGTATCCGCCACGGGTCGATGACTACGATCCATGACGTGACCAACACGCAAACAATCGTTGATCGGCCCGCAAAGGACTTGCGGCGCGCACGGTCGGCCCTCAACTCACTGATCCCGACGACCACCGGTTCGGCCACCGCCATCACACTGATCTATCCGGAACTCAAGGAGCGTCTGAACGGTCACGCCGTCAGGGTGCCGCTTTTGAACGCCTCGCTGACCGATTGCGTATTCGAAGTTGAGCGGGCCACCACGGTTGACGAGGTCAACGCCCTCTTTAAAGCGGCGGCTGAGGGTGACCTGAAGGATATTCTGGGTTATGAAACCCGCCCTCTGGTATCTACCGATTACACCAATGACAAACGCTCCTCGATTGTCGATGCGCCCTCAACCATGGTGATAAACGGGACACAGGTGAAAATCTATGCGTGGTACGACAATGAGATGGGCTATGCGCACCGCTTGGTGGATGTGGCGCTGATGGTCGGGTCCTCGCTGTGACCCAGCGGCCCGAAGGACTGTCGGCTTATGTCGCGGTCACGGCGGCTTATTGGGCCTTCATGCTGACTGACGGGGCGCTCAGGATGTTGGTGCTGCTGCACTTTCACACCATGGGATTCTCACCGGTTCAGCTGGCCTATCTGTTTGTGCTTTATGAGATTGCTGGGATCGTCACCAACCTGGCCGCAGGCTGGATTGCCGCCCGGTTCGGGCTAACGTCCACCCTGTATGCAGGATTGGGGCTGCAGGTGGTGGCGTTGCTTGCCATGACACAGCTTGATCCGCACTGGACCGTTACCGCCTCGGTCATCTTTGTGATGATGGTACAGGGGGCAAGCGGAGTGGCCAAGGATCTGGCCAAGATGTCGTCGAAATCATCAGTCAAATTACTGGCCCCGGCCGAGGGCGGAGGGTTGTTTCGGTGGGTCGCTGCGCTGACCGGATCAAAAAATGCCGTCAAAGGGCTGGGTTTCCTGTTGGGCGCGGCCATGCTGGCCACGTTGGGATTCATGGCGGCAATCCTGGTCATGGCGGCGGTTCTGGCACTGATCCTGTTCGCAGTTATCCTGTTCATGCCAGCGGGCCTGCCGAAGGGGCGAAAAGGGGCGAAATTCTCGGAAGTATTGTCAAAATCCGCCAATGTGAACTGGCTGTCCGCGGCGCGGGTCTTTCTGTTCGGTGCGCGCGATGTCTGGTTCGTGGTCGGCATCCCGATCTATTTCTACGCCGTCCTGTCGGATGGCACCGAGGACGGCAACCGTTCCGCGTTCTTCATGATCGGAACATTCATGGCGGTGTGGGTCATCCTCTATGGCGCAGTGCAGGCCTACGCGCCAAAGATCCTTCGTGCGGCGGATCGAACCGAAGGCGATTTGATCCGCGCGGCACGCAGGTGGGCGAGTGCCCTTTTCTGCGTTCCTGCGTCTCTAACATTGGCCGTTTCGCTGTCACATGGGCCTGAAACCTGGCTAACCACAACGCTTGTGGCTGGGCTGCTGATCTTCGGAGCAATCTTTGCGGTGAATTCATCGCTGCATTCCTATCTGATCCTGGCTTTCACCCGGTCCGAACGTGTGACAATGGATGTCGGATTTTATTACATGGCAAATGCAACAGGACGGCTGATCGGCACGGTTCTGTCCGGCCTGGCCTACCAGATCGGAGGATTGCCACTGGTCCTCGGGACCGCGACCGTGATGGTGGCCCTTGCTGCGTTGACTTCAGGCAAACTGACGGATCAAACCTCCGAAGCACTGACGTGACCATTTCGAACGATATCTCACGGACTGGATCGCTCTTGCCATGATCGGTGGCATTCTGATCGGAGCGGCTGCGCAAGGTTATTGAAGAACGATTAGCGAGAATTCTATATGTTTCGGCATATGACCTCGCAAAGCTTAGCAAATCATGACGGCGCCACTGGCCGCGGAAACCCGGTATCTGTTAAACAATACGGTATTTTTGGTGACCCCGGCAGGATTCGAACCTGCAACCTGCCCCTTAGGAGGGGGCTGCTCTATCCAGTTGAGCCACGGGGCCGTGCCAGGCTCTCTGTAACCGGGATTTTCCGGGTTGTCATCGCCTTTGCACAATTGTTGTACACGCCGACCTGTTCACGCTACCATCGGACAAAACAACAACGCAGGTGCCTCCCGTGAACAGTGAAACCAAACGCCCGCTTACCCTTCGTGATGTGTCCGAGGCTTCCGGAGTATCCGAGATGACGGTAAGCCGGGTTCTGCGTAACCGGGGGGATGTGTCTGACGCCACCCGCACCCGCGTTCTGGCCGCCGCCAAGGAGCTTGGCTATGTCCCCAACAAGATCGCGGGCGCATTGGCGTCCAGCCGGGTTAATCTGATCGCGGTGATCATCCCTTCGCTTTCGAATATGGTCTTCCCCGAGGTGATGACAGGCATCAATCAGGTGTTGGAAGACACCGAATTGCAACCGGTGGTCGGGGTAACCGATTATCTGCCCGAGAAAGAGGAGAAAGTGCTGTACGAGATGCTCTCGTGGCGGCCTTCCGGCGTGATCATTGCGGGGCTTGAACATACCGAGGCCGCGCGCGCCATGCTGGATTCGGCAGGTATTCCGGTGGTCGAGATCATGGACACGGATGGCAAGCCGGTGGATGCGATGGTGGGGATCTCACACCGCCGCGCGGGGCGCGAAATGGCACAGGCAATCCTGAAGGCCGGGTATCAGCATATCGGTTTCATGGGCACCAAGATGCCGCTGGATCACCGCGCACGGAAGCGGTTCGAGGGCTTTACCGAAGTTCTTGGCAAGCACGGGATCGAGATCGAGGATCGCGAGTTCTATTCCGGTGGATCGGCCCTGGCCAAAGGGCGCGAGATGACCCAGGCCATGCTGGAACGCTCACCCGAGCTGGATTTCCTGTATTACTCGAACGATATGATCGGGGCCGGTGGCCTGCTGTACCTGCTGGAACAGGGTATCGATATTCCGGGACAGATCGGCTTGGCCGGGTTCAACAATGTCGAGCTTTTGCAGGGCTTGCCGCGAAAACTCGCGACGATGGACGCCTGTCGTCTGGAAATCGGCCGCCAAGCTGCCCAGATCATCGCCGAACGTCTGGAAAATCCTGATACTGAGATCGAGACACGCGTTACTCTGACCCCCACGATCAGTTATGGTGACACGCTGAAACGGCGATGAACACATCCCTGAAAAGGCTCGACAACCGGACGGCCCGGGCGATCTTCATGGACCGGCACGTATTGGGTGAACAACCCTCAGGCTCGGCCAAAGGTTCCGCGCTTCTGGATCTGATCCACCGGCTTGGATTTGTTCAGCTTGATAGCATCAACACCGTTGCCCGTGCCCATGACATGATCCTGTTCTCGCGCAGGCCCGCCTATCGCAGCGCCGACCTAAAAAGGCTCTATGAAAGGGATAATGCGCTTTTCGAACATTGGACGCACGATGCGGCGGTGATTCCGATGAAGTTCTATCAGCATTGGCATCTGCGCTTTCAGCGGGATGCTGATATGTTGAAGGCGCGGTGGAAGAACTGGCGGCGGGATGGGTTCGAACAGCAGTTTGACACAGTCCTGCAACACATCCGCGACCATGGTGCGGTGTCGTCCTCGGATGTTGGCAAGGATGAAAAGAAGGGCTCGGGCGGATGGTGGGACTGGCACCCATCGAAAACCGCGCTGGAATATCTGTGGCGCTCGGGTGCCCTGACCGTCGTCGGTCGGGATGGGTTCCAGAAACGCTATGATCTGACAGAGCGCGTGATTGAAACACAGCTCTGCCCCGGCAACACGCCCTGTGATGCCGAGGCGACCGTGGATTGGCTGTGCAACGCCGCATTGGACCGGCTTGGATTTGCAACATCCGGAGAGTTGGCGGCTTTCTGGGACACCGTCAGCGCGGCTGAGGCAAAAGACTGGTGCGCGGCGTCGCTGGAAAGTGGCGATATTGAAGAAATCGAGGTCACCTGTGCCGATGGGCGCTTGCGCAAGGCATTCGCACGCCCAAATCTGACGACCGAAGTACCGCAGCCGCCAGGCCGCATTCGCGTGCTCAGCCCGTTTGACCCTATGCTGCGCGACCGCAGCCGGGCCGAGCGGCTGTTCGGCTTTCACTACCGCATCGAGGTTTTCGTCCCCGAGGCCAAACGAACCTATGGATACTACGTTTTTCCTTTGCTCGAGGGCGACCGTATGATTGGCCGTATCGATATGAAGGCCCACCGCGATCGTGACCTGCTGCATGTCAAAGCGCTCTGGCCCGAGCGCGGGGTGCGCTGGTCAGATGCCCGTACCCTACGCCTGAACGCCGAGCTGGACCGGGTGCGGCGACTGGCCGGTGTGGAACATGTGACTTTCGCCAAGGACTGGCTGAAAAACCCTAAATAGGGTCTATTCTGCGTCGGACAGGGACAATTTGATCGGTTCCAGCCCATCAATCTCACCTGTCAGAACATCCCCTGCAACGACTGGACCAACGCCAGCCGGCGTACCGGTCAGGATTAGGTCACCGGGGCGCAGGTGGTAAAAGCCGGACAGGTGCATGACAATCTCGTCGATCTTCCAGATCAGCTCCTCCAGGGTCGCGTTCTGGCGCAACTCTCCGTTTACGCTTAGCTGAATGCGTTTGTCATTCTCCGGGGTCCAGTCGGTGGCTGGTGTCAACGGGGCAAAGACCGCTCCGTATTCGACGTCCTTTCCCAGATCCCAGGGCCGCTGCTTGTTGCGCTCGCGGATTTGCAGATCACGGCGCGTCATATCCAGGGCGCAGCCATAGGCAAAAACGGCATCCCACGCCTGCGCGCTAGTGGCGCGAAACACTGGCTTTCCAATGGCCAATGCCAGTTCCATCTCATGATGGTAATTCTGGGTCCCGGCAGGATAAGGAACCGTCGCACCTGAGAGTACGGCGTTCGGGGCGGATTTGGTGAAGTAAAAAGGTGCCTCGCGATCCACCTCATTCCCCATTTCGGCGGCATGGGCTGCATAATTTCGACCGACGCAGAAGATCCGTCCAATGGGATATCCGGCCGCCGCGCCGACAACGGGGATGGTGATCGGGTCCGGAAGCGAAAAAAGGCTGTTTGGCATGATAATCCCTGAAGGTTGCGTAGCTGCCATATTACGTCTGCCAGACCCTCCAGCAAGCCCGGAAAACACGCTGTATTTCGCCAATCTCGAAGTGGTGTTTCAGCGTGAAACGGCTCAATTCTGACCTGATTGACTGACGCCGTGTCAAAAATTGGTTTCATCAGTTTTTATGGTCTCACCAGTACACAAACAGGTCGAAACAACTCTTGGCTCAGTCAAAAGCCGGGCAAAATCCTCAGGTGGTCAGGACCGCTCCGATTTCGGTGCGGTGTCATAATTCAGAACAGCAGCTTTGGTAAAGCATTCCACCAAAGTGACGTCGGCAAACCATAGGCTGACCCATTTACCGGTCGGCTAAGCCTAAATCAGTTTCGGAGAGTATAGGTGCAAGGCCCCTCCCCCAAGGGCCGAAAGACCCTGTTCAGAGCCACATCACAGGCTTTTCATATACTCCGAAGCACAGGCCGGACCGTCAGGTTTGACGTAACCGGTCTTGGGCCAGGCACCAACGACCAGTCCGGGTCTGGCCGCCCCGTCGGAGACTCCCCCTACAGTTTCCGGCGGGGTCACTGCCGAAGACATCTCATGCAGTGCCAATGATCAGGATTCGAGGTCCTTCAACTCGTTCAGCAGATCCAGCAGTAACTCATGCTTGTCCGGTCCAAGCTGAGATCGAATACGTTCCGCCTGGGCCGTGCTTGCAGCCAGATTGGCACGAATGATCTGAACCCCTTTTGTGCTGATCTCAACAACCTGACGTCGTCGGTCTGCCGGATGGCTGCGCCGCGTGATCAGTCCGCGGTTCTCCAGCTTTTGCAGAATGCGCGTCAGGCTTGGCAGCAACAGGCAGGCGCGATCGGCGATGTGGGTCGGCTCTTGCGGGCCTTCTTCATTCAACACCCGCAACACCCGCCACTGCTGTTCCGTGACACCAGCGTCAGCCAGCATTGCTCGAATGGGTCCCATAACCTTTTCCCGCGCCCGCAAAAGCGCAATGGGCAAAGATCGCGACGTCAGAGGGAGATCGTCGGTCATAAGAAAATTATCACCGAAATCCGGGATATAAGCAAGCAACCCGACACGCAGCAGCAGCGCCCGCACCCGAATTTGCACCGTCATGCGGGCCGATTTCGGGCTGGACAATTCAAAACGACCGTTGAAGATGCCATCGACATCCGCTTCTTGTCCTTCTCACCCCCTGCGGTCGAAATATGAGGTTTCAGCATGGCAGCCCCACAAAACGCATTCAAACAGGCTCTAATACAGGGCAAACTGCAGGTTGGCTGCTGGATGAGCTTTGCTGAATCCGTCACCGCCGAGATCATGGGAACCGCGGGTTTCGATTGGCTGGTGATCGATGGTGAACACGCACCAAATGATATCCGCTCGATCCGGGATCAGCTGACAGCTTTGGCCAGCAGCGCATCTCATCCCGTTGTGCGGGTTCCTGTCGGAGAGACCTGGCTGATCAAGATGGTTCTGGATGCTGGCGCCCAAACAGTACTGGTTCCGATTGTCGAAAGCGCCGCTCAGGCGCAGGACTTGGTCCGTGCCTGCCGTTATCCGCCGGACGGGGTGCGGGGTGTTGGTGCAGCGGCATCGCGCGCCACGATGTATGGGTCGACAAGCGACTATATCCAGACCGCAGATCAGGAAATCTGCCTGTTGTTGCAGGTGGAAACCCGCGCCGGATTGGCCGCGTTGGATGATATTCTTCAAGTCGAAGGTGTGGATGGCGTTTTCATTGGCCCTGCTGATCTGTCAACCGACATGGGGTACAAGGGCAACAGCGCCGCACCCGAGGTGCGCGAGGTCATCGCGGACGCCCTGGCCCGGATCAAGGCCGCAGGCAGAGCGCCGGGCATCCTTGCCACCAATGACGAAGCACGTCAGACCTATCTGGACATGGGCGCACAATTTCTGGCGGTCGGCATAGATGTGATGCTGCTGGCGCAAGCGGCTCGTGCGCTGGCCGCGCAATGGAAACCATCCTAAACAGTCAACTGCGCATGGCCGCAGCGGCCTGCGCATAGCCGCCCGAGGCTCCATCAACAAAATGCACATGGTCATCCCGCATGGCCGAGGGGACGATACATGTCATCATCGCCTCGTCCTGTGCGTGCAAACCGTATCTGATCTTCCCCCGGCGACGCGCCTCTTCAAGCAGGTGTTCGATTTGGCGCAACGTGTCCGGATCGCAGTCGAGCGTCATTTTCAGCCCGTCATCAAACTTTCGGTAATCGGCATTACTGCTGACCATATGTCTGTAATGGTCCGGCTCAAAGCGTCCCATCCGCAGGCCAGTTTTGAACAATACTGCGATCAACAGGTTCTGAACCAGCAGGACGAGTTTGTGCAAAACCACATGACGCCCGTTGCGCGACACATGAGCGTCGATGTCAAGGCCGGGTGGAGGCCACGCTATGGGCGGACCCTTTTCCGACACCGGATGGCCTGCGCGATCCAGTGTTTCAGACGCGGACAGGACGGATTGCGCAAGATCGGCAAAGTCCCGTTCGGTTGCTGACGGTGTGGGCTGTACGACCAGCGAAACGATCTGACCGTGACGGGCCGGGCTGTTGGACCACCTGCAAGACAGGCCTGTCAGATCCGGCTGCGCACCTGGCCCGGCGGGTGTGACCATATTTTTCCCGGCTTTCATCCCGGCCTCGGCCCAGGCCAGACCACCGCCGGAAAACATGGCGTAATCCACTCCGGTAGAGGGTGCATAGCGCGCAACGCGCAGATCCTTACCCGCTTTGCGAATATCAGCCACCGACACCAGCGCTGCCCGCAAAGGCATGGAGAATTCTTCATCTGCCCAGCGCCGCAAATCCGCCAGCGTAGTCCGGGCGGTTTCAGCTTTTCCGGGCGGGACAGCAAACCCCGCCCCATCGCCGCCAAAGACATATGGAAACAACGCGCCGTCCATTGCGTTGATCATGGCCGAAATTACCGCAGCGCCCACAGTATTGACAGTCTTGTACCGGCCCCGCGCAATTTCGCCCGTTGAATCGACAATATCAGCAACACCCAGAACCCAATCATCGGGCAGTTTTGAAAATTGCGCGGGGTCTGCCAGACGGGTAAAATCGCGCTGCAAGGGAAGGTTTTCGTAAAATGCGGACTGGAGGTCTTTCATGCTCCCCCTCGGAATCAGTGTTTTGACAAAGATAGCCGTAAGGCGAGCCATGTCCTGTCTTTGAAACAATATACACAGGCTTGTGCGTTGCATCACGGCGTGCCAAGCATTTCCCTCGGACGAGCAGGAAAGGGCTGAATATGCAGGCAGGTTTGGTGGTTTTATGCCTGGGCTATGTGCTCAGCCAGTTTTTCCGTGCTTTCCTTGCGGTTCTCAGCCTGGATCTGGAGCGTGACATTAGTGCCGCGCCCGAAGATCTGGCCTTTGCTTCCGGTCTTTGGTTTATCGTGTTCGCCGTCATGCAGATCCCGGTCGGATGGGCGCTGGACAGGATTGGGCCCCGCCTCACGTCCGCCGCGCTGCTTCTGGTGGGCGGGGCAGGTGGGGCGGCGGTTTTCGCAGCCGCAACAACGCCCCTGCACATCAGCATAGCCATGGGCCTGATCGGTGTCGGGTGCTCTCCGGTCCTTATGGCCTCCTACTATATCTTTGCACGCGAATACCCTCCGGCGCGGTTTGCTACATTAGCGGCCGTGATGCTGGGCGCAGGGTCCGTTGGAAATCTGGTGGCTTCTTATCCAACCGCGCTTGCCGTGGAATGGATGGGGTGGCGCGGTACGATGGTCGGGCTTGCCGCGGTGTCCGCCGCAATCGCATTGGGCCTTTGGCTGACTGTTCACGACCCTGCGAAGGTCGAAACAGAACACAAGGGATCGCTGCTGGATCTGCTGAAGGAGCCTGCCTTGTGGCTGATCCTGCCCCTGATGCTGGTTGCTTACGCCCCCGCTGCAGCGCTGCGCGGGCTGTGGGCCGGGCCGTACCTGAATGACGTTTTCGACCTCAGTTCCACTCAGATCGGCACCGCAACGCTGATCATGGGCTCGGCCATGATTGCGGGCACTTTTGTCTACGGACCACTGGACCGTATTTTTGGCACCCGGAAATGGGTGGTTTTCGCTGGCAACGCTTTGGGTTCAGTTGCGCTGGGCCTGCTCTGCCTGTGGATTGATAATGCAATATGGCTGTCCGTCCTGCTGATGGCCGTGATCGGCTTTACCGGTGCCAGCTTTCCGGTCATCATGGCTCATGGCCGGGCCTTCGTGCCTGCGCATCTGGTGGGGCGTGGTGTGACATTGCTGAATCTTTTCGGCATCGGCGGCGTTGGCATTGCTCAATTCGTCACCGGGCGTATTCACGCAGCCACCGTGCAAGACGGATCAACCGTGCCGTACACAGCAATATTCGGGTTTTTTGCGGTTACCCTTGCCATTGGTTGCGTGATCTATCTATTCAGCCGGGATAGTGTGGATTGACGCAGCCATCAGGAGAGTCCGTTGAACGACCCCGTTGTCATAGCCCCAAATCTGAAACGCAGACTTTCGGGCGTAACGGCGACCATAGCAAGGCTGGTTCCGCTGCAAGCGCAATGGATCGATATCGCCGCCACTGGTCCGGGTCTGCCCGCCGACACTCCGCACATCCCGCTGGGTCGACTGCCTTTCCTGTCGCGTCGTAAAAGGCGGGTCTGGCACGCACGCCGCAACACCGAGATGTTGCTGGGGCTCATCCTGCGCAATGTGTTCCGGTTGAAACTCAAAATGCTGTTCACAAGCGCGTCCCAAAGGCCGCACACAGGCTATACCAAATGGCTGATCGGCAAGATGGATGCTGTCGTTGCAACCTCGCGCAAAACCGCAGGGTATCTTGAACGAGACTCGCAGGTGGTAATGCATGGCATTAACCTCCAGGACTTTGTTCCACCTTCAGACAAGGCCACTGTCCGTGCCCGACTGGGGCTGCCGGATGGGGTACTGTTGGGGTGTTATGGCCGTATCCGACACCAAAAAGGCACGGATGCCTTTGTCGACGCCATGATTGACGTGTGCGGGCGGTTCGACACGGTGTCAGGCATCGTCATGGGCCGGGCAACCGAGAAACACACCGCTTTTCTGGCCGAACTGAAGACTAAAGTCGCCAAAGCTGGCTTGTCGGATCGCATCCTTTTCAAGCCCGAGGTGACCGTAGATCAGATTGCTGAATGGTATCAGGTTCTGGACCTGTTTGTTGCGCCACAAAGGTGGGAGGGATTTGGTTTGACCCCACTCGAAGCAATGGCCTGCGGTGTTCCGGTTGTAGCCACAGATGTCGGTGCGTTCTCCGAGATCATTACTGATCCATCCTTTGGCAAGGTGGTGGCCCCCGATGATGTTCCCGCCTTGGTCGAGGCGATTGCCCAGATGCTGAAATACAATGATTCCCTGTCACAAGCGGGTCAGGTATCCCGCGCCCATGTCGAGCAGAATTTTGACATTCAGGGCGAAGCAAAGACGCTGGTTGCGCTTTATGAACGACTTTTGAACGATTGAACCGCTTGAATTCGGCATCAGTCGTTGAAAACCCCGCTGATAGCCCTTTTTTCTTCGCCGCAACGCGGCTATGAACGCGCGTCCTTAACTTTGGAGACATGAAATGGGCTATCGCGTCGTAGTCGTCGGCGCCACGGGTAATGTGGGCCGCGAAATGCTGAACATTCTGGCTGAACGCCAGTTCCCGGTTGATGAACTTGCCGCACTGGCAAGCCGTCGCTCGCTGGGTACCGAAGTAAGCTTTGGCGACAAGACCCTTACGACCAAAGATCTGGACACGTTCGATTTCACCGGCTGGGACATGGCGCTGTTTGCCGTGGGTTCCGAGGCGACCAAAGTCTACGCTCCAAAAGCGGCGGCAGCGGGTTGTGTGGTGATCGATAACTCGTCGCTTTATCGCTATGACCCGGAGATTCCGCTGATCGTGCCGGAATGTAACCCGCAGGCGATCCACGACTACAAGAACAAGAACATCATCGCCAACCCCAACTGCTCGACCGCGCAGATGGTTGTCGCACTGAAGCCGCTGCATGACCGCGCCAAGATCAAGCGCGTTGTTGTGTCGACCTATCAGTCGGTTTCGGGTGCCGGCAAGGAAGGCATGGATGAGCTTTGGGATCAGACCAAGGCCGTCTACAACCCTACCACCGAAGTCGCACCGAAGAAGTTCCAGAAACAGATCGCCTTCAACGTCATTCCGCAGATCGACGTCTTCATGGAAGACGGCTCGACCAAGGAAGAGTGGAAGATGGTTGTCGAGACCAAGAAGATCGTCGATCCGTCGATCAAGGTCACCGCAACCTGCGTTCGCGTTCCGGTCTTCGTCGGCCATTCCGAGGCCGTGAATATCGAGTTCGAGGAATTTCTGGACGAAGACGAAGCCCGCGATATCCTGCGCGAAGCGCCGGGCATCATGGTGATCGACAAGCGCGAAGCCGGTGGCTACGTCTCGCCCATCGAGTGCGCAGGCGACTTTGCCACATTCATCAGCCGCATCCGCCAGGATTCGACCATCGAAAACGGTCTGAACCTGTGGTGCGTCAGCGACAACCTGCGCAAGGGTGCCGCCCTGAACGCGGTTCAGATCGCCGAACTGCTGGGCCGTGAGGTCCTGAAAAAGGGCTGACAATCCAGCCTTTGCAAAAACTAAAAAAGAAACCCGCTGTTTGATCAGCGGGTTTCTTTTTAGAAAGCCAAACTTGCGGAACAAGACTGGCTTTGTGCATCAAGCATTTGGAATGTTGATAATATATTCAAACTACAATATTCAACTTTTCTGATCCGATAAAGCGTTGGACTTACTAAAACACTATCTCGGTTAATTAAATGGTGAACCGCCGTGGCTCGAGCCTTTTTCGATAAGCTAGAAGCAATCTTACGTCCAACTCCCAAAATCCGTATCGAAAATTTCGAGCGCGACCCAAAAGTAAGCTACGTCTCATCTAATAGCCCATTGAGCCAAGGCCCGTTAGGTTCAGAAATCGCTCGAACAGGACGCCTAAACTCGAATGAGTTTGCCGCCTGCATTGAAGAACTCAATCTTCCTCATACTCACCATCGCAAGTATTGGGAGCTGGCTTTCATTTTACAAGCTTTGCGCGAACGCGACCTACTCCAGCCCGGAATCAAGGGCTTGGGTTTCGCAGTTGGTAAGGAAAGAATCCCTGCCTACCTCGCAGCGAAGGGCTGCGAAGTTCTAGCGAGTGATCTGGCTGACAACAACAAGGGTAATGAAGGTTGGGAGACAACTGGCCAATGGAGCGCATCAGTCGAAGATTTACTTTTCTCTGAGATCTGCTCAAAGGAATTATTTAAGAAGAGCGTCAAATTTCGCCCCATTGATATGAACGATATTCCCAGCGATATCTCAGGGTACGACTTTACCTGGTCCACGTGTTCTTTCGAGCACTGCGGTTCTCTCGAACTCGGAGTTCGTTTTTTGGAGAAACAGATGGACTGCCTGCGTCCCGGTGGGGTCGCTGTGCATACAACGGAATTCAACCTATCATCAAACACCCGGACGTCAAAAGGCGGAAAGACCGCAATCTATCGCCTACGTGACATTGAAGATGCTGTGAAACGCCTTCAATCCAAAGGACACAAAGTGGAGCCGTTGGATATTCGCTTAGGCGACGATCCACTTGATTTAACCGTGGACAGGCGCAAAGGGGATCCAAGACAGTACTCTGGCACCAAGCACATGCGATTGCTGATGAAGGGGTACGTTACAACTTCTATAGGCTTGATAATCACTAAGTCTACAAAGCCAGTGCTGCGTTAGTTTAAGAAACGCGCAATGAAATTGTGTTGAATAGACCCGAGAATTTTCGGCACCTCGGGTGGCAACCGTTAATCAGAAAGCAAGGACGACAAAACCTTGCATCTGGGCTCGAAGCGGACCTCCGGTAACTTACACAGACCCACTTTCATCACCCGTTCCTCTCTAGTGGAACCTTTAGGCTCATCAGTCCGAACGAAATGTTCAAATACCGGTCCTGAATTCGGAACATTCCCCCGACCAGTTGACAAATTCAGGCGTGCTTGCCAGCTAAGCACGGATCTGAACGCAACGGATGAGACAGAGCAGACAACAGGTGGTGCCCTGCACAGGGCATCAGAGGCAGAGCATGGGAAATTCGGCCAAACGCAGAATTGGAAGATACCTGATCACAGGATGTACAGGCATTCTGGTTGGGCTTATCCTCATCGGGTTTACCGGACAATTCCTGGCGGTCGGAGATTCCTTTGCGCTTTTCCGCCCGCAAGCTGGCGTTCTGCTTTTGCCGTGTGCCGCGATCCTGCTGTATATGCGCGCCAGATACCTTGCTTTGGTCACCCTGGCCTTTGCCGCTGTTGCTGTGGGATCAATCGCAACCAGTTTCGCCGCCCCGCCCAAGGACTGCGACGGTCCGTGTCTGACCCTGTATCAAAAGAACCTCATGAGCCGGGCGTGGCCCCGGTATTCGCTGGCCGACGACATCATTGCATCCGATGCTCAGATCGTGACGTTGCAGGAAGTCTCAAGTCACAACCGCGAATACATGAGCAACCTGTTCGAGCATTACCCCGAAAAGGTGATCTGTGAGTTCCGTCCCGAACAAAACGTTGCCATCCTGACAACTCTTCCGATTGTCGAAGGTTCCGAGTTCTGCCTGAAAGGCCACGGTCTTGTCGGATTGCAGGTCAAGGCCCCGGATGGGTCTTTGGTCTGGATCGTATCGATCCACCTGAAGTGGCCTTTTCCCTACGACCAATCAACCCAAAGCCGGATCATTGCAGAACGCATCGCAAAATTGGATGGCCCGGTTCTGATTGCCGGAGATTTCAACATGGTTCCCTGGGGTGCAAGCGTTCGGCGGATCGCAGCGGCAGCAGACAACCAGAGTTTTGGGGCCGTCCTGAATACTCATAATCTTGGCAGCTGGCACTTACCCTTGCCGATCGACAACCTTTTGTTCCCGAAAGGAACAACCGGAACGGTTGAGCTGCGCCCCTTCATGGGATCCGACCACTTCGGCAAATTCGCGCGGTTTCGTTTGGATTGATCCGCGAGGTCCCCGCTGCCTTGGTGGGCAAACCAGAACGCATGTTGCGATCTCAAGAAGGGTCTAGGTGTTATTTTCGATCAGCACTTTCAGATTATTCAACCCGCGCTCGTAATCGCCGCCAACCCATTTATCCATCATCAACCCCATCCAGCGGGACATGGGATTGAGCCCCAGATCGGATTCGAACCCCCAAGTCACGATGGTTGCGTCACCATCGGGTTTCAGTGTGAACGAAGCCGAGGCCGTGCCCATCTGCCCAAAGTCCAGATCTGTTTTGACCAGTTGATTTTCCACGCTTTCGACGATTTCCTGCGTACCGCTGCCAACCTGTGCGTGATCAGAGCTCCAGTTCAACTTGTTGCCGACACCTTCATCGGGGCCACTGTAGCTTAGTTTCGTCTCCGGATCGCGTGACAGCCAGGGGGACCATTTCTCAGTCGCTTGCATGGAATTCACAAACGGAAAGATCACTGCGGCCGGGGCGTCGATGGCGATGCTGCGGGACACTTCCGCCTTGCCGGGCAACACGTAAGAGACTGCGATGAACAGTAAAACAAGGAGGCACAACCCTGCGAGAAATCGCTTAAGCATCTTCATAGCAAGCTCCAAATTCAAACGTCATGAATGGAGTATACGAAATAACGGCTCTGAATCAGAGCCGTATTCCTCATCGTTTATTCACTATGAACTGTCGTCAGACCGGAACGAATTTCTTCTGTATGGGATCGTAACTCTCTAACCCGCCAGCGCCGATATCGGTCCACAACCCGTGCAGGCTCAGAGTGCCCTGTTCGACCGCTGACGAGATAAACGGGAACGTCATCAGGTTTTCAAGCGACGCGACAACCGATTGGCGTTCCAGCTGTCGGGCTTGTTCGAGGCTGTCTTCGATATCAGCGACAAGTTCGAATTTTGGTTTCAGAATGTCCATCCAGCGGCCGACAAAGCTTTCTTTTGCATCCAGTTGCGGCGCCTGACCCTTGCACATGTCGATACAGCCCTGAACGCCACCGCATTGCGAATGGCCAAGAACCATCAGATGCGCAACCTTGAGAGAAGTGACGGCGTACTCGATTGCTGCGCTGGTACCGTGATGATCGCCGTCCGGCGCATAGGGAGGCACCAGATTGGCGATATTGCGGTGGATAAAGAAATCGCCCTGATCCGCACCAAACATCGAAGTCACATGGACCCGGCTGTCGCAGCAGGAGATCACCATCGCCCGGGGCCGCTGCCCTTCATCTGCCAGCCGCTTGAACCAGACCTGGTTTTCCGAATACGTGGTCGCTTTCCAGCCGTGATACCGCGTGACCAGATAGCTCGGCAAAGGTTTGGCAAATTCCATTACGGTGTCCCCGTTCTTGTCGCTGATCGATCCTCTAAACCGAATTCTAGGAAAATTCGAGCAATTATCCGATTTCTCTGCAAGGTTTTGCAAAGGAATTTGCCACCAGTATCAAACCTGCGCCGTGGGGGCGTCAGAATTAGGGTGAATGTGGTGGAAAAAATAATCACGCTTGAACACAAGGAATCCGTCCGTCTGGATTCGGATCAATTAAGTGGCCTTTACCGTCAACTGGGCGACAAGAACGCGCTGGATGTGCTGTGCCGCACCATCGAAGAACTGGCAGTGCGCCTGTCGAACTGCGAACGCTTTTGGCGTCAGCGCAAGTGGGCCGACCTGCGCAAATGCGCAAGGTCGCTGGTCGCGATTTCCGAACAGGTCGGGATGACGGTTCTGGCCAGGGTTGCAGGTGACGTAGCGCAGGCCGTCGATGCCGGTGACGCGGTAGCAGCGGGCGCGACGCTGGGACGTCTGATCCGCGTTGGTGAGCGGTCGTTGACAGCCGTCTGGGACCAACAGAACCTTTCCGTCTGACAGGGGTTGCGGGCAGATTATGCGCGGCTAGTCTGTGCACAGAAACAATCTGCCGAGGCGCCCATGACTCTGTCCTTCGCCCCATCCTCTGACCCTTCCGTACCGCTTCATGTGATCGCGCAGCCGGATTTGGACGGCTGGCTTCTGGATCAGCCTGAGCGCGTGCAGTCCTGGGTCGCAGCAAACGGGTTTTCCGGCGCTCTGGGGCAGGCCCTGCTTGTGCCGGCAACGAACGGCGCAATTGAATTCGCGCTGGCTGGTTACGGAACCGAAGAAAAACGTGCGCGCAAACGGTTCCCCCTTGCCGCAGCGGCCATGGCGCTGCCGGAAGGCACTTACGGCATTGCTTCGGGCATTCCTGCGGATCTTTTGGAGATGGAGTGTCTTGGCTGGCTGATGACTGGCTATGTCTTCGATCGATACGCGTCCCAGACCGGAGGGTCAGCGGCATTGATTGCACCTGATGGCATCAACGCCACCCGTATCGAGGCCATGGCAAATGCCGAGGCTCTGACGCGCGATCTGGTCAACACGCCCACTTCGGACATGGGACCGGATCAGTTGCAGCAAGCGGTCGAGGTTCTGGCGAATGAGTTCGGCGCGTCTTGCAAGGTGATCACCGGCCATGCGCTGCTGGATCAGAATTTTCCCATGATTCACACAGTAGGACGGGCCGCGGCGCAGGCCCCCCGGCTGATCGAGTTGAACTGGGGCACCAGTGGCCCCAGACTGACACTAGTGGGCAAAGGTGTATGTTTCGACACCGGCGGGCTGAATTTGAAACCGGGCGCTTCCATGGGCCTGATGAAAAAAGACATGGGCGGCGCGGCCAATGTGCTGGGACTGGCGCGGATGATCATGGCGCTGGACCTTCCCCTGCAACTGCGGATTCTGATCCCGGCCGTTGAAAACGCAGTCTCAGGCAATGCCTTTCGCCCCGGTGATATCCTGACGTCACGCAAGGGCCTGACCGTTGAAATCAACAACACCGATGCCGAAGGGCGTCTGGTTCTGGCTGATGCGCTGACTTTGGCGGATGAAGGGAATCCCGATCTGGTGATCTCGATGGCGACGCTGACCGGTGCGGCGCGCGTGGCCGTGGGCCCTGATCTGGCACCGTTCTACACCGACGACGAAAGCTGCGCGCTGGCCTTGGCACAAGCGGCCAAAACTTCTGCCGATCCGGTCTGGAGAATGCCGTTTCACACACCCTACGAGGCGATGATCGAACCCGGCATTGCCGATCTGGACAATGCCCCCTCGGGCGGGTTTGCCGGGTCTATCACCGCCGCGCTGTTTCTGCGCCGGTTCGTAGGGTCTAGCCGCTATATCCATTTTGACATTTACGCGTGGCAACCCAGCAATGAACCCGGCCGCACAAAAGGCGGTCTGGGTCAGGGATCACGCGCGGTGCTGTCGGCCTTACCGGAGGTATTGGGATTATGACCAAGCGCCGCGTATCCAAACCGGTCGTCGACCTGTTGCGTGCTCCTGACGGGCCGCGTGATCGTCAATTGCTGCTGGGGGACACGGTTCACGTCAAAGAAAACCACGGCGGGTGGAGCAGGATCGTCGCAGAAAAAGACGGATATGCTGGTTGGCTGGAAACAGACCACCTGTCCGAGGAAATACCTGCAACGCATTGGATCAATGCGCCCGCAACACATGCATACTTGACCCCTGATATCAAAAGCCGCGATCTCGTGTCTCTGAGTTTCGGAAGTAAAATCCACGCGACTGCCGAAACGGATCGGTTTGTGCAGACCGAATTGGGTTTTGTCCCAAAGGTTCACATGGCCCCTATTGCAGAAAAACCGCACGATCCGGTTGCCGTGGCCGAGTTGTTCCTGGGTACGCCCTATCTGTGGGGCGGCAACAGCCGGTTCGGCATCGATTGTTCAGGGCTTGTTCAGGCCGCGTTGCTGGCCTGCGGTATTCCCTGCCCCGGCGATAGCGGCGATCAGGAACAAGCCTTGGGCGCTGCCCTGTCAGCTGGAACACCTGCGCAGCGCGGGGATTTGCTGTTCTGGAAAGGTCACGTGGCCTGGGTTTCGGGCGACAACATGATTTTGCATGCGAACGCCAGCCATATGGCGGTTGTGTACGAGCCGATGGACCGGGCGATCCAGCGCATTCAGGATCAGGGCGACGGGCCTGTTACAGCGCGAAAAAGGCTCTAATCCGGGTTTACGGCCCGGATGAGCTTGCGTTCCAGCACCCGCAGGACGGCTCGCAGATCGTGGCCGCGTTTCAGGATGCGGCCATCCATACCGATGACAGAGTACATCCCCTGCCGGGATTTCAGGCGCGGGTGCTTTTCGACGCGGTAGATCGGGTGCTCAGCAGTGCGCCGGAAGATCGAGAACACCGCCATGTCGCGCAGGTTTGAGATACCATAGTCCCGCCACTCTCCGGCGGCGACCATCCGTCCATAAACGGACAGGATTTGCGACATCTCGTGCCGGTCAAAGGCCACGGGCATCTGCGCTGCGCTTGCCGAAAACCGGTTGGGAGGCTGCATGTTCATACCGCCAGCCTTGCCGGAAATTATGTTTGAATCAAGCCTGATGCGCGGTTGTCCGGCATTTACAACACAAGTGTTACCGCCGACCAACCTGACGGCAGATCAGGATTACCGGCAGCAGGCCGACTGCCAGAATGACCAGTGAGGGCACGGCGGCACCCTCAAGCCTCTCATCCGAGGCAAGCCTGTATGCCTGTACGGCCAGTGTGTCGAAGTTGAACGGGCGCATGATCAGGGTGGCAGGCAATTCCTTCATTACGTCCACAAAGACGATCAACAGCGCAGTCAGCAGCGACGGTGTCAGAATGGGCAGGTGAACGCGCCGCAATGTTCCCAGCGGTGTTTGCCCCAACGACCGGGCCGCGGCATCCATATTGGCATGAACCGTGCTTTGCCCCCCTTCATATGCGCTGAGCGCGGCAGCAAGGAATCGCACCATGTAAGCGGCAACCAGCAACCAAATCGAGCCTGTAACCAACAACCCAGTCGATACATCGAAGGTCTGCCGCATCCAGGCATCCAGCGCGTTGTCAAAGCTGGCGAAAGGTACAATCAAGCCGACTGCGATGACGCCACCGGGCACGGCATATCCCAGCCGCGCCATGTAGGCCGTCGCAGACGACGCGCGCCCGGGTCTCAGACGTTGAAAGAACCCGACACAGATCGCCGCAAAGACAGTGACGACCGCGGCCGTGCCGGCAAGGGTCAGCGAGTTCTGGATGAAACCGATATAGCGCCGCGACAGCAGGTTCTGTTCCGATTCCAAACCCATCTCGACCAGTATGATAACGGGCAGCAGAAACCCGAAGATAACGGGTATCGTACATAACAAGAATGCCGCGACGGCGCGAAGACCGGTCAGATCTTCCGCCGGTTGGGCAGCATGTTTCTTTCCTGCCTGATAGTATTTTGCCTTACCGCGTTGGGTGCGCTCGGCCACAGCCATGATCAGTGCAAAGACAAGCAGGCACCACGCCAGCTGCGCCGCCGCCGCTCGGTCGGCCATGGAAAACCAGCTGGTGTAGATCCCGGTCGCAAAGGTCTGCACACCGAAATACGACACGGTTCCGAAATCGGCGATGGTTTCCATGATGGCCAGAAGCACGCCACCGGCGATTGCCGGGCGCGCCATCGGCAGCGAGACGCGCCGAAACGCCAGCCATGGGTTGTTGCCCAGCGCCCGCGCCGCCAGAAACGCCGTAGCACTTTGTTGCAGGAACGCAGCCCGTGCCAGCAGGTAGACATAGGGGTAAAGCACCAGAATCAGCATCACCGCCGCGCCCCCGGTCGAGCGGATTTCAGGGAACCAGTAGTCGCGCGGCCCCCAGCCCGTTACATCTCGCAAGGTGCTTTGAACAATACCCGGATGATCCAGAATAAAGGTGTACGCATAGGCGAGCACATACGCCGGAAAGGCCAACGGCAAGACCAGCGCGATCTCAAGGATCCTGACACCGGGAAAGCGGGTCATCGTCACCAACCAGGCAGCGCCCGTGCCGATACTGAACGTACCCGCCGCAACCAGAACCACAAGGATCAGGGTCGTCACGGTATAGCCGGGCAACACCGTGTCCATCAGGTGCGAGATCGTATCTGTTCCGCCGGTCACCGCTGCCAAGACCACGGCCACCATGGGCAGCAGGCACGCGGCAGCCACAAGATAGGCGACAGCGGCCAACAGCCGTGTGCCGCGTACACCGCGATTGCGTGATCCGTTTTCTGAATAGTCGATCTGGGCCATCATCCCGGCTTTTGATTGGCAAAGGCTTAGGGTCTGCCTTTAATCGACCAAAATGCTCGGAAACACCAGTGCGTCGGTCAACAAATCTGCGACACAAACTGCCGCAGACCTGATTTTCACTGCTATTCGTAGACGCGCTGATCCTCAATCACCAGCCCGTCTTTGGGCAGCGAGCCGGGAGCGACGACTTCGATTGCGCCTTTCAGTTTCAGCACTTCGGCCACCGATCTAGCATATGCCGTATCATCCCCGCCTGTGCTTTCGATCTGGACAGTCATCGAATCCATCTCGCCCTGACGGGTGGCAATGACTCGAGCCTTGACGATCTCTTCATGCTTGTCGACCAAAGCGGCAACCTGCTCCGGACGCACGAACATACCTTTGATCTTGGTTGTCTGATCTGCACGCCCCATCCAACCCTTGATCCGGGTGTTCGTGCGACCGCAAGGAGAAATTCCCGGCATCACGGCGGACAGGTCGCCCGTCGCAAAGCGGATCAGCGGGTAATCGGGGTTGAGTGAGGTTACCACGACCTCACCCACCTCACCCGGCGCCACCGGAGTTCCGGTTCCCGGTGTAACAATCTCGACAATCACGTGCTCGTCGATGATCATCCCGTCGATCGCGGCGCTTTCATAAGCAATATTGCCCAGATCCGCTGTCGCGTAACATTGCAGGCACGAGATACCCCGATCGGCATATTCCTGTCGCAAAGACGGGAACAAAGCGCCTCCGCCAACGGCGGCTTTCGAGAAATGCAGTGAAACGCCCATCTCGTCGGCTTTGTCCAGAATGACTTTCAGGTAATCCGGCGTGCCTGCATAGGCCGTACAGCCAACGTCGCGGGCGGCAGTCACCTGCAACTCGGTTTGTCCGGTTCCTGCGGGCAGAACAGCCGCGCCAACAGCGCGTGCGCCGTTTTCAAAAATCATACCGGCCGGGGTCAGGTGATACCCAAAACAGTTCTGGACGATGTCCCCTGCGCCAACACCCGCAGCATTCAGGAAACGGCCCATGCGCCACCAGTCGTGATCAGTGCTGCCCGGCTCATAGATCGGTCCGGGTGACTGGAACACATGATGGAAATGCCGCGCCGGTTTTACCGTAAATCCGCCAAACGGGGGGCGTTTGGCTTGTGCTCGGGTCAGATCCGATTTCCGCAGAACGGGCAATGTTGGCAAATCATCTGCTGACATTACATTATTAGTGTCTGATTCTGACAAATGCGACGCAAATCCAGGGGCCGACATCGCGCGTTTAATCTGCTCCACTAGTGCCCTGGCCTGATCCGAGGCGCGTTCGTCTGTCGAGCGTGTTTCGAGTGCGTCGAAATAGGTCATCGCCATATCCTCCATCCGCTCACAGCCACCTTTTGCGACGACGATAGGACCGCACATCGCGAAAGCTTTTGCGGCCCTCATCGGACATACCCAGGTAGAACTCTTTCACATCCGGGTTTTCGCGCAGGTCGGCTGCCGGGCCATCCATCACGACACGCCCGGATTCAAGAATGTAACCATAATGTGCAAAGCGCAGGGCGACGTTGGTGTTCTGCTCTGCCAGCAGAAAGGACACGCCCTCTTTTTCGTTGAGGTCCTTCACGATACTGAAAATCTCTTCGACCAGCTGCGGAGCAAGCCCCATTGAGGGTTCGTCCAGCAAAATCGTCTCGGGCCGCGACATCAACGCCCGCCCCATGGCAACCATCTGCTGTTCCCCACCCGATGTATAGCCTGCCTGCGACCGGCGGCGTTCCTTGAGCCGGGGAAAATATGCGTAAACCATCTCAAGATCCCGCTGGACTGCAGCAGCCCCGTCTTTTCGAGTATATGCGCCGGTCAGCAAGTTTTCCTCGACGGTCAAGTGCTCGAAACAGTGGCGGCCTTCCATCACCTGAATGACACCCTTTTCAACCAGATCGGCCGGATCGCTTTCATGCACGTTCTGGCCGCGATACTTGATCGAACCTTTGGTGACTTCTCCGCGTTCGGAATGCAGCAGGTTCGAAACGGCCTTGAGCGTGGTTGTCTTGCCCGCGCCATTGCCGCCCAGCAGTGCTGTGATGCCGCCCTTTGGAACGTTCAGGCTGACGCCTTTCAACACGAGGATCACGTGGTTGTAGATCACCTCGATATTATTGACCTCAAGCAGGGTTTCCGCCTGCACGTCAGTGGTTTGTGCCGCATCCAGCATCAGCGCGTTTCCTCATGCCTGCCCGTTCCGGGGCTGTTCGTGAGGAGCGGCAGGCGACCCGCCGCTCCGGTTGTCTGAACGCCCCGGATCACATCCGTGGCGCAACATGCCTTACTCGCAACGTGGCGAGATGCTGTTTTCGGTTGCGTAGGCACCGGAATCTTCATCGATCAACGCGCCGATAACTTCGGCATCTGTCGGTTTGAAGTCCTGTACCGGGTTCCAGGCGCCAGTCGCCGCATCCCACTGAACAACACCGACAAGGCCTGGGCCGCCGTGGTTCTCGCAGGAGACCGAGAATTCAGGGCCGAACCCGGACATGCCAAGAGCTTCCATCTTGGCGTTGGTCATTTCCAATGCTTCCATGCCATCGCGCATCATCGACGCGTCGATATCAGCGGTTCCGTGCATCGCCTGCGCCGTTTTCACAGCCTCGGCTGCCAGCATGGCGGCATAAAGACCACGGTTGTACTGAACTGTACCCAGCTGATCGCCGGCACCTGCAGCCTTGCCCGAGTCAACGACGTACTTTTTCAGGTCGTCATAGACAGGATAGTCCATGCCAAGGCCAGTAAAGGTCAGCGCCTTGTAACCGGTCGCTTTTTCCCCAGCAGGCTGAACGTCGAATTCCGCGCCCGACCACCAGACACCGATGAAGTTTTCCATCGGGAAACGGATGTTGGCCGCTTCCTGAACCGCAACCTGGTTCATGACGCCCCAGCCCCACATGATGACATAGTCAGGCTTTTCGCGGCGAATTTGCAGCCATTGCGACTTCTGCTCCTGGCCCGGGTGATCAACCGGCAGCAAGGACAGCTCATACCCATGCTTTTCAGCCAGAGTTTCCAGCGTCCGGATCGGTTCCTTGCCATAGGCCGAGTTGTGATAGACCAGCGCAATCTTCTTGCCGCTCAGGTCACCGCCATTTTCATCCAGCAGATAGTTGATCGCACCGGACGCACCGTTCCAGTAGTTGGCCGGATAGTTGAACACATGGCTGAACACTTTGCCGTTCGCAGCCGAGGTCCGGCCATACCCCATCGTGTGCAGAGGAATGCCGTCTGCGGTCACTTTGGGGATCAGCTGATAGGTGATACCGGTCGACAGCGGCTGATACACCAGCGCGCCTTCACCTTTGGTGGATTCATAGCATTCCACGCCTTTTTCGGTGTTATACCCGGTTTCGCATTCGATCACGTTTGCTGGTACACCGCCAATGCCACCGTCCCGCTCGTTCAGAAGCGTGAAATAGTCGGCGTAACCGTCCGCGAATGGAATACCACCGGCCGCATAGGGCCCGGTTCGATAGCTGAGCGACGGGAACACAAGATCCGCCATCGCAGGTCCTGCCGCCATCAGGGCGCTCAGCGCCACGGTTGCCAGTTTCTTGTTCATCGGGTGTCTCCTCCCTTGATTGATCCGATATTGAGTTCGGGCTTGATCACCCGTCTTTATGATTGGGCCAGCCCTCAGTGCGGGAACGGCCAGAGTCTGAGTTTCTCTTTCGCCACGCGCCACAACTGTGCAAGACCGTGGGGTTCCAGGATCAGGAACATGATGATCAGCGCGCCCACGATCACCAGCTGAAGATGGGCAACGATATCGGTCGGCCAACCCAGAAGATCGACGCCAACCAGTTTGAGCAGAACCGGCAGCAGCACGAGGAAGGCCGCCCCGGCAAAAGACCCGAAAATCGAGCCTAATCCTCCGATAATCACCATAAACAGCACCAGGAATGACTTCTGAATGCCGAATGCTTCGCCCACCTCGACCGCGCCAAGATAGACGGCAAAGAACAAGGCCCCTGCGATGCCCACAAAGAACGAGCTTACAGCGAAAGCGCTGATCTTGGCTTTCAGCGGGTTCACCCCGATGATTTCGGCGGCGATATCCATGTCGCGGATCGCCATCCATGTCCGCCCGGTCGTGCCGCGGGTCAGGTTGCGCGCAATAATCGCGCTAAAGGTCAGGAAGATCAGGCAGAACAGGTAGGTCGCCCAGGCCGGGGCGTTCGGGCCCGAGATGATAATGCCGAACACGTCACGCTCGGGCGCGTTGATCTGACCCGAGGCCGAGTAGTTGTAAAACCACGGCACCCGGTTGAACAGCCAGACCAGAAAGAACTGTGCCGCAAGCGTAGCCACCGCCAGATAGAACCCCTTGATCCGCAGGGAAGGCAGGCCGAACAAGACGCCTACAATCGCTGTGATACCACCAGCCAACAGGACATGAATGAACATGCTGACATCTGGAAATGCGGTCATCAACTTGTAGCAGGCATAAGCACCCACCGCCATGAAACCGCCTGTACCAAGGCTGACCTGCCCGCAATAGCCCACGAGTATGTTCAATCCGATCGCCGCGATGGCATAGATCAGAAAGGGCAGCAGCAGGGCGTTTGCCCAATAGTCGTTGATGATGAACGGAATGATCCCAAACGCCACCGCCAGAACGACATAGTACCGGTACCGGTCGAACTTGATCGGGAAAGTCTGGCTGTCATCCACGTAGGAGGTTTTGAAATCTCCGGCCTCACGATAGAACATCTGTTACTTTCCCCATTCTTCCTGCGCCCGGTTTCGGGTCGCGGCGTCCAGCTGGCTGGACCCTTTGGCATATCCGCTCGCCTCAGAGGCGCGCACGAGTTTCAGGTAGGCCAGAACACCCATGATCAGACCGGCAAAGGCCAGGATCGCGGCAATCGTCAGCTGACTGTCAGTCAGGTCATTCGAAGTCAGCGCGATATATCCAAAGGCCCAGAACCCCGCCCATGCGATCACATTGATGATGGCGATCAGCTTGGTCATGCGTTACACCCTCTCGATGATCTTCTCGCCGAACAGACCCTGCGGTCTAAACACCAGGAAGATCAGCGCCAGCACATAGGCGAACCAGTTTTCGGTCGCGCCGCCGACCAGCGGGCCAACCGAGAATTCGAACAGCTTCTCGCCCACACCGATGATCAGTCCGCCGACGATGGCACCGGGGATCGAGGTGAACCCGCCCAGCATCAACACCGGCAGCGCCTTGAGTGCGATCAGCGACAGCGAGAACTGCACGCCCGATTTGGTGCCCCACATGATCCCCGCGACCAGCGCCACGAACCCGGCCACCGACCAGACCATGACCCAGATGAAGTTGAGCGAGATCCCGACCGAAAGTGCCGCCTGATGGTCATCTGCCACAGCACGCATGGCCCGGCCCTGTTTTGTGTACTGGCTGAAGGCCACCAGCGCCGCCACCAGAAGCGCCGCAATTACGGTTGCCACGATGTCGAGGTTGTCGATGAAGAAGCCATAGCCGAAGATGTTAAAGGTGACCTCGTCGATCCACAGGTTGATGCCCTGCGGCAGACCCACATCCAGCGTCTTGATCTCGGATCCCCACATCAGGTCGGCCACACCTTCAAGGAAATAGGCCAGACCGATCGTGGCCATGAACAGGATGATCGGCTCCTGCCCAACCAGATGTCGCATGACAAAGCGCTGCACACACCAGGCCAGCAGAACCATCACACCCATTGTCAGGATGATCGCCAGCAGGGCGGGGATGTTCCAGCCGAAGTTATAGACATGAGTGCCGAAGGTCGCGTTGATCAAATGCGCGAAAGGCACCTGCCCGTTCATGATCCCGACCAGTGTCATCGCCGCAAACAGGGCCATAACCCCTTGCGCGTAATTGAAAATCCCGGATGCCTTGTAGATCAGCACAAAGCCCAGCGCGACCAGCGCATAAAGCACCCCGGCCATCAGACCGTTAAGGATGACCTCCGTGGCAAAGATTAACTGCTCAGGCATATGTGCCTCCCCGGATATCTGCTTTGGTCTCAGTCATGGCTGACCCCCAGATAGGCGTCGATGACTTCCTGATTGTTGCGCACCTCGTCGGGTGTACCGTCACCAATCTTTTTTCCGTAATCCATCACGACCACGCGGTCGCTCAGGTCCATCACCACGCCCATATCGTGTTCGATCAGGGCGATGGTGGTGCCGAATTCGTCATTCACGTCGAGGATAAAGCGGCTCATGTCCTCTTTCTCTTCAACGTTCATGCCCGCCATCGGTTCATCCAGCAGCAAGAGCTTTGGTTCTGCCGCCAGAGCACGCGCAAGTTCCACCCGCTTTTTCAACCCGTATGGAAGGCGCGACACGGGCGTTTTTCGGATGTGCTGGATTTCAAGGAAATCGATGATCTTCTCGACCGCCTCACGGTTTTCAACCTCTTCCGCCTCGGCCTTTCCCTTCCACCAGGCCTGCTGGAGGATGTTGGTCTGCATGAAATTCAAACGCCCTGTCATGACGTTGTCCAAAACGCTCATCCCCTCGAACAGGGCGATGTTCTGGAACGTCCGCGCGATCCCCTGCTGCGCCACCTCAAAGGGCCGCATCGCTGGGCGTTTTGATCCGTGGAACCAGACCTCGCCCTCCTGCGGGACATAGAACCCCGAGATGACGTTCAGCATCGATGATTTTCCGGCCCCGTTCGGCCCGATGATGGCGCGAATCTCACCCTCGCGAATATCGAACGAGATATCCTTGATCGCCACGACGCCGCCAAAGCGCAGAGTGATGTTCTTCATCTCCATCACCACGCCGCCGATCTTGCGACCGTCTTCGGTGACATATCCTTCGGCGTTATCCAGCATCAGTCACTCCCTGACTTGCGCAAAAACGGGATGGCGGACAGGGCGATGGCCGCAGGTCGCGCGGTGCTGTGGCGGCCCTCATTCCGCTGCCACCTTGTGCTGCGCAACCGGTACAACCGGCGCGTCCACGATTTTCAGCGTCGCGCTAATCGATCCCTTGCGCCCATCCTCATAGGTCACTTCGGTCGTGGTCGAGACGCTTTCGGACCCGTCGTAAAGCGCCGCAATGATGTCGTGGAACTTCTCTTCGACAAACCCGCGCCGAACTTTCCGGGTGCGGGTCATTTCACCATCATCAGCATCCAGTTCCTTGTGCAGCACCACAAAGCGATGCACCTGGCAACCGGACAGCATTTCATCAGCTGCTACCGATTTGTTGACCTCTTCCACATGCGCCTTGATCGTCTCTAACACACGCGGATGGCCCGCCAGTTCCTGATAGGAGGCATAGGCCACGTTGTTGCGTTCCGCCCAGTTGCCGACCGCCGTCAGGTCAATATTGATGAAGGCCACACAGCGATCCTTGCCGTTTCCGAACAGAACGACCTCGAGAATATCGGGATAGAATTTCAGCTTGTTCTCGACATATTTCGGCGCAAACATGGACCCGTCGGCCATTTTGCCCACGTCCTTGGCGCGGTCGATGATCCGCAGATGGCCACTGCTTTCCTCGATAAACCCCGCATCACCCGTTGCCACCCAGCCTTCGGCATCTTTGGTTGATGCCGTGGAATCCGGGTTGTTGTAATATTCGACAAACACGCCGGGCGAGCGGTAGTGGATCTCGCCCTTGTCGTCGATCTTGATCTCAACATCCGGCGCGGGCACGCCAACCGTATCGGCCCGAACCTCACCATCCGGCTGTACTGTGATGAACACGGTTGCTTCGGTCTGACCGTAAAGCTGTTTCAGGTTAATGCCCAAAGATCGATAGAAATCAAAGATTTCCGGTCCGATCGCTTCACCCGCTGTATAGCCAACCCGGAACCGGCCATAGCCCAGCGTATCCTTGAGCGGCCCATAGACCAACAGGTTACCCAGCGCGTATTTCATCCGGTCGCCAAAGCCGACGGGTTTGCCATCCAGCAACTTGCCGCCCACCTTTTTGGCATGCGCCATGAAGTGATGGAACATGCGCTGTTTCAGCTTGCTCGCATCCTCCATCCGGATCATTACATTGGTCAGCTGGCTTTCAAACACGCGCGGCGGGGCGAAGAAATAGGTCGGCCCGATTTCGCGCAGATCGGTCATCATCGTGTCGGCGCTTTCCGGGCAGTTCACGCAGAACCCGCACCAATAGGCCTGACCGATGGAAAAGATGAAATCCCCAACCCATGCCATTGGTAGGTAGGAGAGGATATCTTCATCGCGGGTCAGATGGTCGAAGATCGCTGAATTCTTGGCGCTTTCGATCACGTTGCGGTTCGACAGAACCACCCCCTTGGGCTTGCCCGTTGTGCCCGAGGTATAAAGCATGACGCAGGTGTCGTTATAGGTGATCTCAGAGATGCGCTTGTCCAGCTCTGCATCAAACCGCTGATGTCCTGCCTGACCTTCGGCCATGAGGTCTTCCAGCGCGTTCATCTGGCTGTGGTCGTATTTCCGCATCCCTCGCTTGTCGGTATAGAGGATGTGCTTGATCTGGTGCACTTTTTCCTGAATTTCGATGACCTTGTCGACCTGTTCCTGATCACCGCAGACGACGTATTTCGCGCCGCAATGCTCCATCACATAGGTCATCTCTTCGGCGACTGCGTCCTGATACAGAGGCACCGGAATTGCACCGACCATCTGTGCCGCGACCATGGTCCAGTAATGCGCTGGCCGGTTGCGTCCGACCACGGCAATGTGGTCACCGCGCTCAACGCCAATTTCAAGAAATCCAAGAGCGAGCGCGCGAATTTCCTTGGCCGCTTCAGCCCAGGTCCAGCATTGCCAGATCCCAAATTCTTTTTCCCGATAGGCCGGGGCATCCCCGAACTGGGTCGCGTTGCGGTGTAGAAGCGCCGGAAGGGAGTGCAACCCTTCGGCGCCCGACTGCGTCTGAGCCAATCTTTTTCTCCTCCCCATCCGGCCTCCTCTAAGCCGGAAATGGCGGATCCGGGAAAGCCCCCGGATGCCAGTGCCCCGATTTGGGACACCCGCACGATCAGCGTCAAGTTTTGCCTGATGTTTTCTCAATTCTTACGAATTGTAACAGGTGCAGAAGGGTGATGTTACGTTTTGTACAATATGTACAAATGCAGACTGTTACGAGGAACCCGTTCGTCCCACGCAATTACCGTACCAAACAGGTCCTGTGTGCAGCAGGGACGCCGGACCGGCAAACAGAATTCGACCTTCGGCAGGTTGGCGCGGTTACTGATACTTAGCTTTTAATGCTGCTTTTTTAAAACGACCAACAGATGTTGAGCGCAACGTGTACAGCAACCCCAAAAGTTTCGTGTTCAAGGGCATTGTCTTATCGCGGTAAACGAGACTTGCCTCATAGGGCTTGTTGGCGTCGCAAAGTTCAATGATTTCACCTGCGGCCAAAACCATCTCTTCCATCAGGGTTTCTGCGGCTACTGCCTTGCTTGCCTCATCCTCGGAAATTGTTTTGTCTCTTTGGGACTTTCGCCGGAAATCCACAATGGCAGCGGGCACGTATTCAGTGACCCGATTTCTGAATCGCGTCATGTCAGAGCCATTGGCCTGAGTGCCGTCCGATTTGGTGTAGGAGTTGTAATCACCGTATAGGGCCAGGATCGTGCTCGTCTGGTGAAACAAAAGATCTTGCCGTGCAAAATCGAGTTCGACATAGCGATCAATTCGGGCCTGCTCTTCGATCATGACCGATACTGCAGTCTTCGCATCATCTGCTTTGGCACTATGAACCGCCAAAACAAATAAGGCCAAAATCAAAACAATCCTGGACACCCAAAGCTTTCCAACTCGACTTGCAATCATAACGAGGTACTCCTTCACCATTGAGAAAGCACTCGAACACTACCACAAATCGGCAAATAAATCCGCCAAGCCGAAATTCGGGCCGTTTGCGCCTGACGCCTTTTGAGCCCCTACAACCAATCCCGCAGGATCGGGATCAGGGGCACATCCGCGGCCGGCATGGGGTAATTGCGCAGGTCATTTGCGCGGACCCATTTCAGCGCCTGCCCCTCTTTCGACTGTGGGATGCCCTGCCATTTGCGGCAGGCGAACAGAGGCATCAGCAGGTGGAAATCATCATAGCTGTGGCTGGCGAAGGTCAGGGGGGCAAGGCACGAGGCCCAGGTGTCGATGCCCAGTTCCTCGTGCAATTCGCGGATCAGGGCGGCCTCGGGGGTTTCGCCGGGCTCGATCTTGCCGCCGGGAAACTCCCAAAGACCGGCCATGGATTTGCCCTCGGGGCGTTGGGCCAACAGCACCCGGCCCTCGATGTCGATCAGGGCGACAGCAGAGACCAACACGGTTTTCACGAGCGGTAATCCGCGTTGATCTCGATATATCCGTGCGTCAGATCGCAGGTCCAGACGGTGGAATTGCCTTCGCCCAGGCCCAGATCAACGGCGATGACCAGATCCTGACCTTTCATATAAGCGGCAGCTGCGTCTTCGCTGTAATCGGGGCTGACCCAGCCTTTTTCGGCCACAAGGATGTCGCCGAAGGAAATGCTCAGCAGGTCGCGGTCCGCCGCGGCACCGGATTTACCGATGGCCATGACGATACGACCCCAGTTCGGGTCTTCGCCCGCGATGGCGGTTTTGACCAGCGGAGAGTTGGCGATGGCAAGGCCGTGGATCTTGGCGTCAGCGTCTGTTGCGGCCCCTTTTACGCGGATTTCGACGAATTTCGTGGCACCTTCGCCATCGCGCACCACTTGCTGGGCCAGATCCAGCATCACGGCTTCCAACGCCTCGGCGAAAGCCGCGTTGCCGGTGGCGTCCACACCCGAAGCGCCGGTGGCGCACAGCAGCAGGCTGTCCGAGGTGGATGTATCGCTGTCCACGGTGATGCAGTTGAACGTCCGGTCTGTCTGCGCGCTCAGCATCGCCTGCAACGCTGATTGTTCGACCTGCGCGTCGGTGAAGATATAGACCAGCATCGTCGCCATATCTGGCGCAATCATGCCCGAACCCTTTGCAATCCCCGCAATAGAGACTGTTTTGCCATCAATTTCGACCTGCGCCACGGCCCCTTTCGGGAAGGTGTCCGTGGTCATGATCGCGCGTGCGGCATCTTCGATCGCGTGACGGCTGAGACCCGCCTTCAGCGTTTCAAGCTTGGCAATGATGCGGTCATGAGCCAGCGGCTCACCAATCACGCCGGTGGAGGAGGTAAAGACCCGCTCGACCGGAACACCAGTCGCCTTCGAGACGGCCTGCGTTACTTCGGCCACCGAGGTCTGACCATAATGCCCGGTAAAGGCATTGGCATTGCCCGAGTTCACCAGGATCGCCGCCGGGCCGTCACTGGGCCCGCCGATCTTGTCCTGACAATCCAGAACCGGTGCCGCCCGTGTGGCCGAACGGGTAAAGACCCCGGCCACAGATGTGCCCGGGTCCAGCACGGCCAGCATGACATCGGTGCGGCCCTGATATCGCACGCCCGCCGCGACGGTGGCGAACCGCACACCGTCAATTGCAGGCAAATCAGGGAAGGACGCTGGCGCCAGCGGCGAAACCTTGGTGATCTTGGCCACGGGGGTTACTCCTGAATCAGGTCCAGCTGGCGCAGGACTTCGGGTCCGGCACCTTCCAAAGCGGGGCGGTCGATCTGGGCCTGCTGTGTCAGTTCATCGATGCGCGCCTGAATGGCGTCCTGCTGAACGGTTTGTGCAAGCTCTTCGCGCACGGCGTCCAGCGCGGGCGCTTCGGTTTTGCGCTTGTCGTTCAGCTTGACCACATGCCAGCCGAACTGCGTCTGAACCGGGTCGGACACCTGCCCTTTTTCGAGCGCGACCACGGCTGTTTCGAATTCCGGTACCATCTGGCCCTTGCCGAACCAGCCCAGCGCGCCGCCATTGGGGCCGGACGGACCGGTGGAGTGCTCGCGCGCGAGTTCGGCGAAATCGGCGCCGTCATCAAGCTGCGCCTTGAGGTCGTTGGCCTGTTCTTCGGTCTCGACCAGAATGTGGCTGGCATCGAATTCGTCCTCACCCGCGAAATCGTTGTACTGCGCGTCGTAGGCTGCCTGAATGGCCTCGTCCGTGACAACGGTATCGGTCAGGGCTGTGACGGTCTGAACCGCCAGAAGTGAGCGTTCTTCATTTTTCAGCCGCAGCGTGTTCAGTTTGTTCAGCCCATCCTGCTGTTGCCCCAGCAATTGCTGCTGGATCAGCTGTTCCAGCACGAAGTCGAACAATACGTCATCTTCGGCCTGCTGGTATTGCGGCGGCAGGGCGGCAACGGTAGCGATCACGTGACCCAAAGTGATCTCATCCCCGTTCACACGCGCCACCACGGTGGATGCATCCGGCTGGGTTTCGGCGGCCAGCGGCAAGGCCATCATGGCGGTCAGAGCCAGCGATGGCAGAAAAGTGAGGCCTTTGGGCATTGAATCATCCTATTTCCTTGCCGCGGCAGGGCGCAGCGTTGACACTCTGGAACCTGCCGCTTACATCGCTTTGAAGCCTTGGACAGGGCCGCCTTTCACCCCCCGTATCTATGGGTTGCGCGCAAGGTGGGCAAGCCTGTCAAAAACCAAGACAAGAACAGATCCGCTGGAGTGAACATGCTGGGACTCGGAACGCTCGCCAAAAAGGTGTTCGGAACACCGAACGACCGCAAGATCAAGGCGGCCCGCCCCCTGATCGAAAAGATCAACGCGCTGGAACCCGAGTTCGAGAAGCTGTCCGATCAGGACCTGATCGACAAGACAGAAGACCTGCGCAAACGCGCGCTGGATGGCGAAAGCCTTGACGATCTGCTGCCCGAAGCCTTTGCCAACGTGCGCGAAGGTGCCCGCCGCGCGCTGGGGCTGCGCGCCTTTGACGTGCAGCTGATGGGCGGTGTTTTCCTGCATCAGGGCAACATCTCGGAAATGAAGACGGGTGAGGGCAAGACACTGGTCGCGACCTTCCCGGCGTATCTGAACGCGCTGACCGGCAAGGGCGTGCATGTGGTCACGGTGAACGAATACCTGGCCAAGCGCGACGCGGAATGGATGGGCAAGGTGTTTGCTGCCGTGGGCATGACCACCGGCGTGATCTGGTCGGGCCAGCCCGATGCAGAGAAACTGGCCGCCTATAAATGCGACATCACCTATGCCACCAACAACGAGCTGGGTTTTGACTATCTGCGCGACAACATGAAGGCCGATCTGGAGCAGGTTTACCAGAAACACCACAATTTCGCGATTGTGGACGAGGTCGATTCGATCCTGATCGACGAGGCGCGGACGCCGCTGATCATCTCGGGCCCGGCACAGGACCGCTCGAACCTGTATACCGCCATCGATGCGCTGATCCCGAGCCTGACCGACGAACACTACACGTTAGACGAAAAGGCCCGCAACGTGACCTTCACGGATGAGGGCAACGAGTTTCTGGAGCAACAACTGTTGGCTGCCGGTCTGATTCCCGAAGGCCATTCACTGTATGACCCGGAAAGCACGACCGTGGTGCATCACGTGAATCAGGGTCTGCGCGCGCACAAGCTGTTCCAGCGCGACAAGGATTACATCGTGCGCGACGGCAATGTCGTTCTGATCGACGAATTCACGGGCCGCATGATGCCGGGCCGCCGCCTGTCCGAGGGTCTGCACCAGGCCATCGAAGCCAAGGAAAACGTGCAGATTCAGCCCGAGAACGTGACGCTGGCCAGCGTGACCTTCCAGAACTATTTCCGCCTATACGAAAAGCTGGGCGGCATGACCGGGACCGCCCTGACCGAGGCCGAGGAATTTGCCGAGATTTATGGCCTGGGCGTGGTCGAGGTTCCGACCAACAAGCCGATTGCCCGTGTGGACGAGGACGATCAGGTCTATCGCACCGCCATGGAAAAATACGGCGCGATGATCGAAGAAACCAAGAAGGCGCAGGAAACGGGCCAGCCGGTCCTGCTGGGCACGACCTCGATCGAGAAATCGGAACTGCTGAGCCAGATGCTAACCAAGGAAGGCATCGCGCATAATGTTCTGAACGCCCGCCAGCACGAGCAGGAGGCGCAGATTGTCGCCGATGCGGGCCGTCTGGGCGCGGTGACCATCGCCACCAACATGGCCGGTCGCGGCACCGACATTCAGCTGGGCGGCAATGTCGAAATGAAGGTGCTGCAAGCGATGGCGGACAACCCCGAGGCTGATCCGTCAGACCTGCGTGCCGCAGAAGAAGCACGCCACGCGGAAGAAAAAGAAAAGGTTCTGGCCGCAGGAGGCCTTTATGTGATGGCGTCCGAACGCCACGAAAGTCGCCGCATCGACAACCAGCTGCGCGGCCGTTCGGGCCGTCAGGGCGACCCGGGTCGTACCGTGTTCTACCTGAGCCTTGAAGACGACCTGATGCGCATCTTTGGCTCGGAACGGCTGGACAAGGTGCTGACCACGCTGGGCATGAAAGAAGGCGAGGCGATCATTCACCCCTGGGTGAACAAGTCGCTGGAACGCGCGCAGTCCAAGGTCGAGGGCCGCAACTTCGACATGCGCAAGAACGTTCTGAAATTCGACGACGTGATGAACGATCAGCGCAAGGTAATCTTTAGCCAGCGCCGCGAAATCATGTCGGCCAATGACCTGTCCGAGATCGTCTCGGATATGCGCGAGCAGGTGATTGACGATCTCATTGACGAATACATGCCGCCGAAATCCTATGCGGATCAGTGGGATACCGACGGTCTGCATGCGGCGATCAAGGACAAGCTGACCATCGACGCCCCGGTTCAGGACTGGGCTGCCGAAGAAGGCGTGGATGACGAGCAAGTGCGGGAGCGCTTGGTTAAGGCCGCAGATGAGATGATGGCCCAGAAGGCGGTTGCCTTTGGTCCCGAAAACATGCGCAACATCGAAAAGCAGGTGCTGTTGCAGACCATCGATGCCAAATGGCGCGAGCATCTGCTGACGCTGGAACACTTGCGCTCGGTCGTGGGTTTCCGCGGCTATGCCCAGCGCGATCCGCTGAACGAATACAAAAACGAAAGCTTCCAGCTGTTCGAAACCATGCTGGACGGTTTGCGGGAAACCGTGACACAGCAATTGTCGCGCGTGCGGCCGCTGACCGAAGAAGAGCAGAAGGAAATGCTGGCGCAGATGGCGGCGCAACAGGCGCAGGCACAACAGGCCGTGGACAAAGCCGCAAGCCAAGCCGAGGCCAAGGCCGAAGCGGCGGCGTCAGGCGATGCCCTGCCGGGGTTTGATGAGGGCGATCCGTCAACCTGGGGTAACCCGTCGCGAAACGACCTGTGCCCCTGCGGATCCGGAAAGAAGTTCAAACACTGCCACGGCAGATTGACCTAACGTTAACACCCTTTCATCACAATGAGTCCGTCTCGCGGCCACAAATTGGCCGCGATTGGTGGCGAGAGTGCAAGCTGCTCCTTCAACTGGGGAGGGTGTCTTGTTTGTAGTTCGCAACTACGTAACCATGTGCGGAACGGTCGCTTGTGCCCTGGGCATAGGCTATCTGATGCAGAACGGACCGGCTGCGCAGCAGAACCGCGCGCAGGGCGGTGTCGATGTGGCCTCTGTTGCCGATCAGTCTTCGATTCTGTCGGGACTGGACGGTATCGTGCTGACGTCGGCTACAGTATCAGATGCCGATCCGGTCACTGTTACACCGGCACCCCGCGCTGTACCCACTGCCCCCAAGACATCGAACTGCCGGATCAGCGCGCACGCAAACGCAGCACCCGGTGCCTTGGCACACTTGTCGCTGAAAGCGCCCTGCCACAAGAACGAGCGGATTGAAATTCACCATAGCGGCCTGACTGTTAGCCAGATGACGGATGCCAGCGGCGCGCTGGATATGGCGATCCCGGCCCTTTCGGAATATGCGATTTTCCTGTTTTCCTTCGAAGATGAAACAGGCACCGTCGCCACCACTCACGTCCCCGAAATCGCCGGTTTTGATCGTGTTGTCCTGCAATGGCAGGGTGATACCGAGTTGCAGATTCACGCGCTGGAATTTGGCGCCAGCTATGGCGCGGATGGCCATGTCTGGGATGACGCATCTGCCGAAGGCGCCGGTAAGGTTATGCGCTTGGGTCAATCCGATTCCGGGATTACTCAGAATATCGAAGTGTATTCTTTCCCGGCCAGCACTTCGGATCAGTCGGGCACGATTGACCTGACCGTCGAGGCCGAAGTGACCGATGCAAACTGCGGCCACACGCTGAACGTGCAGTCGCTGGAGCTGTTGTCGGACCGCCGCCTGCGGTCGCGCGACATGTCCGTGACCTTGCCGGATTGTTCGCGCTCGGGCGAGTTTCTGGTGTTGAATAATCTGCTCTCAGACCTGACAATCGCGGCAAAGTAATCCGCAGGCAGGCTTGAACCTCTTATGACATTTTTCCGTGTGGCGGTGGCTGCGCTGTTTTCCGTGGCGGTGGCGACCGGTGCTTTTGGGCAGGACATCACGTTGACCTCGCATGATGGCAAGGTCGAAGTGACAGGCAATCTGCTGAGCTTTGACGGTGAGTTTTATCGCGTCGATACGCAATTCGGGACGTTGACCGTGGATGGTTCCGGCGTCACATGCGAGGGACCCGCCTGCCCCAACCTGATCGATTTCGTCGCCGAAGTGCAGTTTTCCGGATCATCGGTGATGGCCGAAACGGTGCTGCCCGCCCTGATCATCGGCTTTGCCCGTCAGGAAGACCTGACCGCGACCCCCGCCCGCGTGGATGAGGACACCTTTATTTACGAGTTGCATCAGGCAGGCCGGTCGGCGCCGCTTGCGCGGTTTTTCTTTGACGTGGGCACCACGGATCGCGGGTTCAGCGACCTGATCGCAGACCGGGCGGATATCGTGATGGCCCTGCGCGAGATGCGCGAGGCCGAGCGGGAGGCTGCCGAAGCTGCGGGGTTGGGTGATCTGAAGCGCGCCCGTCGGTCGCGGGTCATTGCACTGGATGCCATGGTCCCGGTCGTGGCCCCCGACAGCGTGATGCGGCAGGTTTCGCTGGCGGACCTGGCCCGCATTCTGTCCGGAGAGGTCAGCAACTGGGCGCAGCTGGGTGGGCCGGATGCCCCTATTGCACTGCATGTGCCAGAGGCCGGGTCGGGGCTGGCGCAGGCGGTCGAGGATCAGGTTCTGAAAACCGCCGGTGTGGACCTGACCGATACGGCGATCCACCACAAACGCATACATGACCTGACCGCGGCCGTGGCTAAGGATCCGTTCTCCATCGGGATCGCCAGCAAGGCATCGGCCCATGGCACCCGCGCTTTGCCGTTGACCGGCGGGTGCGGGCATCCGCTGGCCGCGACCCGCCAGTCGATCAAGACTGAAGATTACCCACTGAATATGCCCATGTTCCTGTATCTGCCGGAACGACGCCTGCCCCGGATTGCGCGGCAGTTTCTGGCCTATAGCCAAAGCCCCGATGCGCAGATGGCCATACGTGACGCTGGATATGTGGATCAATCTGCTGAAACCCTGCCGGTTGGCGTACAGGGGGACCGGCTTGCCAATGCGGTCGTCACTGGTGGAACTGAGGTCGGACTTGAGGAGTTGCAGCGCATGATCAAGACCCTGCGCCCCTTGTCGCGCCTGTCCCTGTCGGTTCGGTTCGAACCCGGATCGTCCCGTCCGGACGCGCAGTCACGCGCCAATATTCAGCAACTGGCACAAATGCTGGACGCGGGTACGTTGCAGGCGCGCAAGGTGGTGTTTGCAGGCTTCAGCGATGGGGACGGGGGTGCCGTTTCAAATGCCCGCATCGCCCTACGGCGCGCGCAAACCGTGCGAAACGCGGTTATCGCCGCGCTTGAAGCCCCGATCCCTGATAGTATCACGGTCACCGCCGAAGGATTTGGTGAAGCGATGCCCATGGCCTGCGATGACACCGAATGGGGCCGCAAGGTCAACCGGCGGGTCGAGATTTGGGTGCAGTAGCCGCTAGAGATACCCTTCGGAACGAAAGCTGAGCTCGGTCGATTTGCCGATGATCAGGTGGTCATGCAGGGTCAGCCCCAGGGCGGAGCAGGCATCCTGAATGCGGTTGGTCATGTCGATATCTGACTGTGACGGCGTTGGGTCGCCCGAAGGATGGTTGTGCACCAATATCAGGGCCGAGGCATTCAGTTCCAACGCCCGTTTCGCCACTTCGCGCGGATAGACCGGCACGTGATCCACGGTGCCTTTGGCCTGTTCCTCATCCGCGATCAGGACGTTCTTGCGATCCAGATAGAAAACGCGAAATTGCTCGGTCTCGCGATGCGCCATTGTCGTGTGGCAATAATCCAGCAGCGCGTCCCAGCTGGATATTACGTGTCGTTGCATCACCCGCGCCCGTGCCATCCGATGCGCGCAGGCTTCGAGGATTTTCAGATCGGTGATAACCGTATCACCAACGCCCTTGATCTGCCGCAGCCGTTCTTCGGGTGCCGTCAACACACGGTTGAAATCGCCAAAGGCATTCATCAATGCCCGCGCCAATGGTTTCACATCCTGCCGAGGGATGGACCGGAACAAAACCAGTTCCAGCAACTCATAATCCGGGATCGCTGCGGATCCGCCCGCCATGAACCGTTCGCGCAGCCGCTTGCGATGGTCTTTGATGTAGGAGGGTAACCGACCATTCGGCAGCGGCTGCGCTGGCGCTTCGTCCGTATCAAACAGCATGGGGTCATCGGCAAAGGCGTCCTGTGTCATGCGTTTACCCTGACGCAGAATCACTTTCCGAAAGGTTAATGAGCCTCTCCTGCCATACGCGCGGTGGCGCGGCGGACAATCATGTGCAGAAGGATCGAAAATACGCCCAGCGTCAGCATCGCCGCAAACATCAGGTCCGTCTTGGCACGGCCATTGGCCAGCAGCATCAGATATCCCAGACCTTGCGATGAACCGACCCATTCACCGATCACGGCACCGATCGGCGCATACACCGCCGCCAGCCTCATCCCCGAGGCCAGAGACGGCAACGCCGCAGGGATACGGATGTGCCACAACACAGTGCGCTTGCTGGCCTGCATCGTGCGCGCAAGGTCCAGATACCCCTGCGGTGTCCGCATCAAACCGTCAAAAAAGGACGACGTGATCGGGAAATAGATGATCAGGACCGCCATCGCGACCTTGGACAACAGGCCATAACCCAGCCACAGGGTCAGCAACGGGGCCAGTGCAAAGACCGGCAGGGCCTGCGTGAACACCAGCATTGGCTGCACCAAAACTCGTGCGACGCGGGAATTGGCCAGCTGCAATGCAGTGACAACGCCAAGCAGCGTGCCGCAGGCAAGGCCGATAATGACCTCAATGGCTGTGATCCAGGTGTGTTCGGCAATCAGCCAGCGGTTCTGCCACCAGGTCTCGGCAACCACCACGGGGCCGGGCAGGATGAACTTTGGCAATCCGGTCAGGGTCACGGTCCCCTGCCAGATGGCAAGGGCAAACAGGGTTGCTGCCAGAACAGAGAGGGACTTCATACCCCGCCCTCCCGCAGCAGCCGCAAAAGCGCGCCTTGTGTTTCCAGCGTCTGCAAATCATCGACGCTGCGCGGGGCTGGAGCAACCGGCGGATCGCACGGTGTCAGCCCGTGCTGTGTCATGACGACGATGGATTGCCCCAGACGCGCGGCCTCGCCCGGATCGTGGGTTACCAGAAGGACAGTGCGGCCCCGCAGCGCCTCGGCAGCCAGATCCTGCATATCGGCACGGGTTCGGGCATCAAGGGCTGAAAAGGGTTCATCCAGCAACACAATCGGCCGGTCTTCCATCAAGGTGCGGGCCAGTGCCACACGTTGCCGCTGCCCGCCCGAAAGCTCGGGCGGTTTCTTGGTCATATGGTCCTGCAAGCGCATCCGTTCGATCAGGCGGTCGCGCCGGTCAACGTCAACTTTCTCGCCCCGCAGCCGCGCGCCCAGTGAGACGTTTTGCGCAACACTCGCCCAAGGCAGCAACAGGTCGTCCTGCGCCATATAAGCAACCCGGTCTGAAACCGACTGGCCATCGCTGGCGGTGATCCGGCCCGTGAATTCAGCCCCGGTTTCCAGCCCGGCAATCAACCGCAAAACCGTGGTTTTGCCAACACCCGATCCACCCAACAGACAGGTCCACGCCCCTGCGTCAAGCGTCAGGGTCAGCGGCGCGAACAGAGTCGCGCCATCGATCATGGCTGTGCCGCTGATGGTCAGATCGGGCGCCGGGGTCATGGGGTCAGACCCATCTGCCAGAAATTGACTTCCAACTCCGTGGCCGTGCGGAACGTCCTGCACAGACGATCCCAGCGAGGCGACGTTTGGAAATCCGCCCCAATCCGCCTTGTTAGAGCCGAATCCAGCAATTCGCCCACGGCGGTGCAGGCGTTCTGGTAGCCCTCGTCCGCGTAGGTATCGATCCAGCCACGATAGGTCGTTGATGTTGCCTCCTCAGCCAAGCGGGTGCCTATCTCACCATATCCCATGACGCAGGGTGCAAGTGCTGCCAGAAGATCCAGCAGATCACCGCTATAGCCCGCCTCGAGAACAAAGCGGGTATAGGCCAGATTCTCGGGCCGTTCCGGCGTTGCAAACAGATCGGACTGCGAAATGCCTTCTGCTTCGCAAATACCGATATGCAGCTTCATCTCTTCGCTGATCAGGCCGTTCACGGTACGCGACGCTGCCAGCATTTCCGCATGTGTTTCCGATTTCACCACGGCCAGCGCCCAGGCGCGCGCAAAATGGATCAGGAACACGTAATCCTGACGCAGATAGTGCAGGAACGCCGGGCGTGGCAGGGTGCCGTCTTTCAGGGCTTCGACAAAAGCGTGGCGGGTGTAATCCCGCCACGGCCCCTGCGCCGCATCGCGCATCAGCGCAAAGGCTTTGCCATAATCGCTCATTGCGCGGTTACGTCGATGGCAATGTCACTGACGGGCAGGACGGTGTCGATCATGCCGCTGTCGTTCAGGAATGCCTCGAACCGGGCATAACGGCCAGCGTCAAACCCGGCGGGACGCAGGGCAAAGCGCGGCAGCGTGTCGACCCATGCGCGTGCATTCAGCTCGTCCTGCAGTTCGGGTGAAGTGGCTGAGAAGACCTCCCAGCTTTTTTCCGGGTTGTTGACGATGTACTGAGTCGCTTTTTCGGTCGCGGCCAGGAAACGGGCGATCTTGTCTTTGTCCATCGTATCGGGGTTGGCGACATAGATCAGTTCGTCATAAGACGGCACGCCTTCTTCCTCGATATAGAAACAGGTGCCGGGGCGGCCTTCGATATCCATCTGGTTCAGCTCGAAGTTGCGATAGGCGCCGATCACCGCATCCACCTGACCGGTCATCAGCGAGGGCGAGAGCGAGAAATTCACGTTGATCATCTCAACATCATCCAGCGCGACGTCGTATTTGCCAAGCACGGTGCTGAGAATGGCCTCTTCCACACCGGCGACGGAAAAGCCGATTTTCTTGCCTTTGAGGTCAGCGGGCGATTTGATCGGGCCGTCTTTCAGAACCAGCAGGCAGTTCAGGGGCGTCGCGACCAGCGTGCCGACCCGTTTCAGCGGCAGCCCTTCGTGGATCTGCAAATGCAGTTGCGGTTGATAGGATACCGCCAGATCCGCCTGACCGGCAGCCACCAGACGCGGCGGTGCGGATGGGTCGGCGGGGGCAACGACTTCGACCTGCAACCCCTGTTCGGCGAAATAGCCGTTTTCCTGCGCCACGATGATGGGCCCGTGGTCAGGGTTGATAAACCAGTCCAGAAGGACGGTCATTTTGTCTTCGGCCCAGGCTGGCGCGGCGGCCAGAAGGGCAAGGGCTGTCATCAGCTTTTTCATATCTCACGTTTCCTTTTCTCAAGAGGCTGAGGCCGCGACGAGCACAATCTCGCCCGGCCAAATCGGTTGGATTTTCTCGGCAGCGCGCCATGCGCGCAGCCCGGTGGCACAGCAAAGGGCGAGGCGTTGCCCCTTGTTTGGGTCTATTTTTTGTATTTCTTCGGGTGAAATGCGCGTTGCATTCGGGTGAGCCGGAACCGGAGCTTCGTTCGGGTCACGCAGTTCGATAATCTGGTCTGTCTCCCTCAACTGACTGGCAGCGAGAAAGCGGAAACAGCTTGACGGTTCCGGCGCGTCATCAAAACGAAACCCGGTGCTGCGTAGGGTTCGCGCATCATATTGCACCATCTGCCCTAGGGGTGATGGGTCAAGCGGCAAGATCAGGCTCAGCGCCATCTGCGCCTGAATGGACCCGATCACACCGACAACGGGACCCAGAACACCCGCCGTGGCGCAGCTTGCGCCACTTTCCGGTGCGTCGGGGAAAACGGCACGCAGAGAAGGCGCACCGCCGCAGAAGCCGCCCACATATCCTGAAAGCCCCAGCACCGAGGCGCTGATCAGTGGCTTGCCTTGTGCCAGACAGGTATCCGACAGCATATAACTGACCGCATAGCTGTCAGCACAATCCAGGATAATATCCGCCTGCGACACCAGATTGGGTGCATATTCCCCTGTTAGAGCCTGTTTCTTGGCAATCACATCGATTTCGGCGTTCAACGCACGGCATCGGTCAGCGGCGCGTTCAGCCTTTGACTGCCCGCAATCTGTTTCGGAAAACATTGTCTGGCGATGCAGGTTCGACAAATCGACGATGTCACCATCTACAATCGTGATATGCCCCACCCCGGCCCCGGCCAATAGTGGCAGTAGCGGCGCGGCCAGACCACCTGCGCCGACCACCAGAACACGGGCCGCAGTCAGGCGGGCCTGTCCTTCGATCCCAACCTCGGGCAGCAGCGTTTGGCGGACATACCGGCTCATCTCGTGACCTCGATCCAGGCACGCACCCGCGCTTCGGGGTCGGTGTTCAGCGTGATGTCCGTGACGGCCGAGACAATGTCGGCCCCTGCTGCCAGCACCCCTGCTGCGCGCTCGACGCTCATGCCGCCAATACCGACCAGAGGAATGTTGCCAACCCGCGCCTTCCATTCGGCCACGCGGGGAAGGCCCTGCTGATGCCATTTCATCTTTTTCAGGATGGTCGGATAGACCGGGCCCAGCGCCACGTAATCAGGATCCATGGCCAGAACCCGCTCAAGCTCATCATCGTCATGAGTGGAAACACCCAGCTTTAGACCCGCTTTTCGGATCGCTTTCAGATCAGCATCATCCAGATCTTCTTGCCCCAGATGAACCCAGTCGCAGCCCAGATCGATGGCGAGTTGCCAGTAATCGTTGATCACCAGAACCGCCCCGTAGTCGCGGCACAGATCGAGCGAGGCGGCAATCTGATCGCGCACCACCTCAACCGGTTGATCCTTGATACGCAGCTGCATCAGCTTGACACCCAGGGGCAGCATCCGCCGCAGCCAGTCCGAGTGATCGAAGATCGGATAGAAACGGTCCAGCGTCATGACAGGAAGGCCTTTCCAACAACAGGGGTCGAAGGCTCGGCCATATCACGCGCCTCGACCGGGTCTGCCTGATGGGCCAGTTGTCCGGCATGGATTGCCTGCGCCATCGCCTTTGCCATCAGAACGGGATCACCGGCACGGGCCACAGCTGTGTTCAGCAGAACGGCATCATAGCCCAGTTCCATTGCGTGGGCCGCGTGGCTGGGCAGGCCGATCCCGGCATCCACCACCAGCGGCGTGTCAGGGAACTCGGCCCGCATCGACCGCAGGGCGTACTCGTTGTTCAGCCCACGCCCAGACCCGATAGGCGCGCCCCACGGCATCAGCACTTCGCACCCCGCGTCCAGCAGGCGTTCGCCCACGATCAGATCATCGGTGGTATAGGGAAACACCTCAAACCCGTCTTCGGTCAGGATTCGCGCAGCCTCGACCAGCTGGAACACATCCGGCTGCAAACTGTCGGTGTGGCCAATCAGTTCCAGCTTGATCCATTTGGTGTCAAACACTTCGCGCGCCATATGGGCTGTGGTCACCGCCTCTTTCACCGTATGACAGCCAGCCGTATTTGGCATGATCAGGACACCAAGCTCGCGGATCATCTGCCAGAATGTCTGCCCTGCGCCGGATTCCCGCCGCAGCGATACCGTGGCAACCGCCGCACCGCTTTCACGAAAGGCCTGTTCCAGAATGGCGGGGCTGGGATATTGGGCGGTGCCCAGCATCAGCGGGTTCGGCAACTCGATGCCGTAGAACGTTCTCATCCTCAGCCCCCCTGCATCGGCGCGACAACTTCGATCCGGTCGCCATCGGTCAGTTTGTGCGCAATGCGCAGGCTTGACGGCACGAAATCTTCGTTCACGGCGGTGGCCACACGGCCCGAGAAGCCGCATTCCAGCAACAGATCCGACAGGGTTTCAGCGCGCACGTCCCGCGTCTCGCCGTTAAGCACGATCTTCATCGACCATCTCCGAATGTGTGTTGTCCAATGCCAGATCAGCGACACCCCGCGCCAACGCAGGGGCCAGCAGATAGCCATGGCGATAAAGCCCGTTGGCATAGATTGTCCGACCCAAGCGCCGGATACGCGGCAGGTTGTCCGGAAAAGCGGGGCGCAGGTCGACACCGATCTCCAGCACCTCGGCCTCGCCAAAGGCCGGGTTCACGGCATAGGCCGCGCTGAGCAGTTCCAGCATCGAGCGGGCGGTGATGCGGCTGCTGTCCTCGGATTCGATCATGGTTGCACCCAGCATGTAGACGCCGTCCCCGCGCGGAACGATGTAGAGCGGCATCCGCGGATGCAACAGCCGCACCGGGCGCGAAAGGTTCACATCGGGGCAGCGGAGAACCAGCATTTCACCCTTCACGCCGCGTAGGTCATGCAGATATTCGCGCGCGTGCAGGCCCCGGCAGTCAATGGCGTTGTCCAGTTGCGCCGGAGCCAGCTTTCGGTGGAATTCCACGCCTGCGCCTTGCAGGTGACGATGCAGATCGCGCAATGCCTGGCGAGGATCAAGGTGCGCTTCGTTTTCAAAATACAGAGCTTTGCTAAACTTGCTCAGATCAGGCTCTAATTTGATTATTTTCGCGCGATCAAACTCGCTGAACCCTTCGGTCCTGCGTGCAAACCGACGCAGGTCGGGCAGGTCACGTGCGTTGGCAACAACAAGGGTTCCACTTCTGTTTACCTGCGTTCGCTGCACCCACCATTCGATGGCTTCCAGCCCCAGCCGCAGAACCGGTTCTTCCGCATTTTCATATTCACACCAAGGCGCCAGCATCCCACCGGCCCACCAGGAACACCCATGCGGGCCGGGCGGGCCGCCCGGATCAAAAACCTGCACCCTTGCGCCGCGTGACACAAGCTCACTGGCCACGGCCAGACCCGCAACGCCTGCACCTATGACCGACCAGAGCGTCACGCGGGCCAGATCCGATGGAAGTGGTGCACAGGGCCGTGCCCGGCACCAATCTTCAGCTCATCCGCCCGCGCGATGGCCCCTTGGAGATAATCATGCGCCTGCGCGACCGCATCCCTCAGCGGCAGGCCCCTGGCCAGTCCGGCGGCGATCGATGACGACAGGGTGCATCCGGTTCCGTGGGTGTTCTTCGTGTTCTGACGCGGGGCCTGAAACGCGGCCACGATACCTGAGGGGTCGACCAGCAGATCGTGGCAGACATCGCCGGACCCATGCCCGCCCTTCATCAAAACCGCACCTGCGCCCAGATCACACAGGGCCTGGCCTTGTGCGGCCATCTCGTCCGGTGATTGCGCCGGTGTCGCATCCAGCAAACACGCCGCTTCGGGCAGATTGGGTGTCAGCACAGTCGCTGCTGGCACCATCACTTCGCGCAGCGTCCGGACCGCTTCCTGCGCCAGCAAGGCATCTCCGGATTTTGCGATCATGACGGGATCAAGAATTATGGGGCCCTTGAACGTTTCCAGACCTCGAGCCACTGCGTGAATGATCTCTGGCGTGGCAAGCATACCGATCTTAATGGCCTTCACGTCCAGATCACTCAGCACCGCGTCGATTTGAGCAGCAATGACATCCAGAGGAACCCCATGCACCGCAGTGACGGCTTGCGTGTTCTGCGCTGTAATGGCGGTAATGACGCTTGCGCCGAATACACCCAACGCGGACATCGCTTTCAGATCGGCCTGAATCCCGGCGCCTCCGCCACTGTCAGACCCAGCAATGGTCAGGGCAATTGCCGCCATTTCGTTGCTCCATCTTTTTTGGGCAACGAGGTAAGGAAAACGTCTGTGTTCATAAGACCGTTCCCTACGCCGGAATTGCCCGGATCAGGTTCGATGGGTTAGCGCGGCTGCGCCTCTCAGCCCTGATACGGGCACCCCAACGGTTGTCGTGGACAATTTCAGGGTCGACGGTCGGAATCAAGACCCAATTTGGCAAATGCATTGCCACTTTTGGTCATCTGATAAGGCCAATTGAGTGTCTTTAGGGAGTGTTTTGCGAGGCTCTGCCTCGCGCTCCGGGATATTTAGAGCCAGATGAATAACGGATCCCTGCTTCATCTGGCTGGAAATATCCCGGGGGAGGCGCCCGGAACGGGCGGCGGGGGCAGAGCCCCCGGGTAACCCTGGTTGTCAGCTTTTCATACCGTCCCAGAAGGATTTGACGGATGAGAAAAAGCTTTTTGATTCCGGGTGGTTGTCTTCGCCCAAATCATCAAACTCGCGCAGAAGTTCTTTCTGGCGGGTGGTCAAGTTGACCGGGGTTTCAACCGCCAGTTCGATGAACATGTCGCCAACACCGCCGCCGCGCAATGCGGGCATGCCTTTGCCGCGAAGACGCATTTGCCGACCCGACTGGCTGCCAGCCGGGATCTGCACCCGCCCACGCCCGCCATCGATTGTCGGAACCTCGATCGATCCGCCCAGCGCGGCCTTGGCCATGCTGACCGGTACACGGCAATAAAGGTTTACGCTGTCGCGTTCGAACAACTTGTGATCAGACACTTCCACAAAGATGTAGAGGTCGCCCGGAGGGCCACCGCGCATTCCGGCCTCGCCTTCACCCGCCAGTCGAATACGCGTTCCGGTTTCGACACCAGCGGGGATGTTGACCGACAAAGCGCGATCTTTTTCGACGCGGCCTGCACCCTTACAGGATTTGCAGGGGTTCTTGATGATCTGACCCAGACCCGAACAGGTGGGGCAAGTTCGTTCGACCGTAAAGAAGCCCTGTTGCGCCCGCACCTTACCCATACCGGAACAGGTGGGGCAGGTTGTCGGCTCGACCCCGCCTTCTGCACCGGTTCCTTCGCAGGAGGAACAAGCCACGGCTGTAGGTACATTGATGGTTTTCTGCTGGCCCGAGAACGCCTCTTCCAGCGATACGCGCAGGTTATAGCGCAGGTCAGAGCCGCGCGCGGCGCGTCGGCCGCCACCACCACGTTGCCCGCCCATGAAATCGCCGAACAGGTCGTCGAATACATCCGAGAACGCGCTGGAGAAATCGCCCTGCCCAAAGCCGCCGCCAGGCCGACCACCGCCGCCCATGCCGTTTTCAAATGCGGCATGGCCAAAGCGATCATAGGCCGCCTTTTTATCGGCATCGCGCAGCACGTCATAAGCCTCGTTGGCTTCCTTGAACTGCGCCTCGGCATCCGGGTTGTCCTTGTTGCGGTCCGGATGCAACTCTTTGGCTTTCGTGCGAAAACCTTTCTTGATCTCATCCGCCGAAGCGCCCTTGGACACACCGAGCACTTCGTAATAGTCGCGTTTTGACATCAGTATTTCCTTCTGCCTCAACGTAAATAGGCCGGCCCGGCATCCGGACCGGCCCACATTGGCCCGGTTACCCGTTAGTTACGCTTTTCGTCGTCCAGATCTTCAAACTCGGCATCGACGATATCGTCATCACCATGTGCGGCATCCGCTGCGACAGGCTCGTCCTCGGCCTCTTCGGACTGCGCCTTGTAGATGGCCTCACCCAGCTTCATCGCTGCTTCGGTGACATTCTGGATGCCAGACTTGATCTTGTCGGCATTGTTGGTTTCCAGCTCGTCCCTGAGTGCGGCGATGGCCAGTTCGATGGCTTCGATCGTGGTCGGGTCGACTTTGTCGGCATGCTCTTCCATCGACTTTTCGGTCGAGTGGATGAGGCTTTCCGCCTGGTTCTTGGCGTCGACTAGCTCGCGGCGTTCCTTGTCGGCTTCCGCGTTCTCTTCGGCGTCCTTGACCATCTTTTCGATGTCTTCGTCGGACAGACCGCCCGATGCCTGGATGGTGATCTTCTGTTCTTTGCCGGTGCCTTTGTCCTTGGCCGAAACCGAGACAATGCCGTTGGCGTCGATGTCGAAGGTCACCTCGATCTGGGGCATGCCGCGCGGTGCGGGCGGGATGTCTTCGAGGTTGAACTGACCCAGGATCTTGTTGTCCGCAGCCATTTCACGTTCGCCCTGGAACACGCGGATGGTCACGGCGTTCTGGTTGTCCTCGGCAGTCGAGAAGACCTGAGACTTTTTCGTCGGGATCGTGGTGTTGCGGTCGATCAGGCGAGTGAACACGCCACCCAGCGTCTCGATGCCCAGCGACAGCGGGGTCACATCCAGCAGAACCACGTCCTTGACATCGCCCTGCAGAACACCGGCCTGAATGGCGGCACCCATGGCAACCACTTCGTCCGGGTTCACACCCTTGTGCGGCTCTTTGCCGAAGAACTTGGTGACTTCTTCGATCACTTTCGGCATCCGGGTCATACCACCGACCAGAACAACCTCGTCCACGTCAGCAGCCGACAGACCTGCGTCTTTCAGAGCAGCTTGGCACGGCTTCATCGACTTCTTGATCAGATCACCGACCAGAGATTCCAGCTTGGCACGGGTCAGTTTCATGACCATGTGCAGCGGCTGACCGTTCGAACCCATCGAGATGAACGGCTGGTTGATCTCGGTCTGCGAGGTCGAGCTGAGTTCGATCTTGGCTTTTTCCGCGGCTTCTTTCAGACGCTGCAGGGCCATCTTGTCAGCAGACAGATCGACACCGTGTTCCTTTTTGAACTCATCCGCCAGGTAGTTGACGATGCGCATGTCAAAGTCTTCACCGCCCAGGAAGGTGTCGCCGTTGGTCGATTTGACCTCGAACAGGCCGTCGTCAATTTCCAGAATGGTCACGTCGAAGGTACCACCACCAAGGTCATAGACTGCGATGGTTTGGGTTTCCTGCTTGTCCAGACCATAGGCCAGAGCGGCAGCTGTCGGTTCGTTAATGATCCGCAGCACTTCCAGACCGGCGATTTTACCGGCGTCTTTGGTGGCCTGACGCTGTGCGTCGTTGAAGTATGCGGGAACGGTGATGACCGCCTGCGTGACTTCCTCACCCAGATAGCTTTCCGCGGTTTCCTTCATCTTACCCAGAGTGAAGGCCGAGATCTGGCTTGGGGAGTATTTTTCACCGCGGGCCTGAACCCACGCGTCGCCATTGCCACCATCAACGATGGTATAAGGCACCATTTTCTTGTCTTTTTCGACTTCGGCATCATCCACACGACGGCCGATCAGGCGCTTGACGCCAAAGATCGTGTTGTCGGGGTTGGTGACCGCCTGACGCTTTGCAGGCTGACCGACCAGTCGCTCATCTTCAGTGAAGGCGACGATCGAGGGCGTGGTCCGCGCCCCTTCGGCGTTTTCGATAACCTTCGGCTGCGAACCGTCCATGATGGCCACGCACGAGTTTGTGGTCCCGAGGTCAATCCCGATTACTTTTCCCATTTTTGCAATCCCTTTCTCTTCAAGGCGATGTCTCGACGACAGGACCCGTTACGGCATCCCGCCCCCGATCTGATGTGCGCGACAGCACTACCATCGCGCGTCCCGGCGTATATAAGGGCGAGACCTGAGGCCTGCAAGCACCGTAGAACGCAGGTTTTAGGGATTCTGATGCCTTTTTTGGCAAGGAATTGGAAAGGATTGGGGTTTCCGGAATGGCGCGATTGGTTTTGCGGGGGTTCGATATCAGGAAAGGTTATCTTGATCCTGCGGCCCAGTCGCGGGTGATCGCGGATTTGCGCCCGATTCTGAAAGCCGCGCCCCTGTTCCGACCGGTTACTCCTTCGGGCAAGGAGATGTCAGTTCGGATGACCTCGGCAGGCGATCTGGGTTGGGTGACCGACAAGGCGGGGTACCGGTATCAGGATCAGCACCCCAAAGGTGGTGACTGGCCGGAAATCCCCGCCGCCATTCTGGATATCTGGCGCGATCTGGTCAGCACCGAGCGAGCGCCCGATTGCTGTTTGATCAACTACTACGGGGAAGGCGCAAAAATGGGCCTGCACCAGGACAAGGACGAGGCAGATTTTTCATGGCCCGTCCTGTCGGTTTCGCTGGGCGACGATGCCTTGTTTCGGATTGGCAGCACGACGCGCGGCGGCAAGACCGAGTCGATCTGGCTGAGCTCGGGGGATGTGGTCGTCATGGGCGGTCCGGCGCGGCTTGCCTATCACGGTGTGGATCGGATCAGGTTCGGATCCTCGCGCCTGCTGCCCAAAGGCGGGCGCATAAATCTTACGCTGCGGGTGGCGCGTTAGCGGCGCGCATTCCAGCTTTTCGAGACGTGCTGACGGGTAAAGAATTCACCCATAAGACCGATCATCAACAGGGCGATTCCAACCCAGGCCGCGTATTCCCAGCTGGTGTTTCTTGGATAATAGTTGCGGAACACGAACCCGCGGGTCTGGTCGATGATGTGAAACAGCGGGTTCCAGGCAAACATCATCAACAGCCCGCCACCCAATGCGTTCGCAATGAACATCTTGCCGGAAAACACCATGTTCAGACGGCGATATATATTGGTTAGCATCGAAACGGTCGTCGGGGCCCACGGTTTCAACGCCATGAACACAAGCCCCACCGCGCAGCCGGTAAACCAGGCCAGCACCAGCATTGCGAAGGCGCCGCCGGGGTTCTGCACCTCAAGCGGAGCAACCGCGACACTGTAGACGAACAGGATGATGAACATGGCCAGCAGGAACTTATAGAAAGTGCTGAAGGCCGCCGCGAGAATCGTGACCATTACGTTCATCGGCGAATGCAGCATCATCGGGTTATTGGAGGATCCAACCCCGGAAATCGCGCCGATCGATTGTATGTGCAACATGAACGGGAACACACCCGACAGGACATACAGCAGAAATTCGCCCCTGATCCTGGCGACCCCGCCCCGGCCCATCAGCGACATAAGCAGATAGAAGGTGACCATCATCACCAGCAATTGCACAACGTTAAGCAGGATCGCGATCACCGCATTCGGATGCTGCGCGCGCACGTTCCGCACCACCGCGTGGAACACCAGTTCCGCAGTCGTCAGTGCACCGCCCAGCAGCGTTTGATTGCGCTTGTAATAGAACACTTAAAGGGTCTTTCCTGCCTCGTCGTCCCTAACCTGGCATGAATATCTTGCCGTTCGGTAACCGTCGCATCATAAGTCGGTCACGAGTTTGGATCAACAAACCACAGGAACGGAGCATTTTTGTGACCTACGACGCGCTTATTCCCGTCATCCGGCGTCTGGCCCTTGAGGCAGGCGACAGGATCATGGAAATCTATGAGGCAGACGATTTCGACGTCAAAGTCAAATCAGACTCCAGCCCTGTGACCGAAGCGGATGAGGCAGCCGATGCGCTGATTTCAGCCGGGTTGCGTCAGGCCTTCCCCGATATCCTGCTGATCACCGAAGAACAGGCCGCCTCGCATTCCGAAAAGGGGGATACCTTTTTGATTGTCGATCCGCTGGATGGCACCAAGGAATTCATCAACCGCCGTGGCGATTTCACCGTCAACATCGCACTGGTCGAGAACGGAACGCCGACACGGGGCGTGGTCTATGCCCCAGCGCGGGGTCGCATGTTCTATACGCAGCCCGATGGTCAGGCGGTCGAGGAAACGGGCGCGTTTGACAAGGATGCACCCGGCACCCTGACCCCAATATCAGTCTCTAACCCGGACAATTCCGCGCTTTTGGTCGTGGCGTCAAAGTCGCACCGGGATCAGGCCACCGAGGATTACATCAACAAGTATCAGGTCAAGGACAGCAAAAGCGCTGGATCGTCTCTCAAGTTCTGTCTGGTTGCGACGGGCGAGGCGGATCTTTATCCGCGGGTCGGGCGCACGATGGAATGGGATACGGCGGCAGGGCACGCGGTACTGGCCGGGGCCGGAGGCCGGGTTGTGCGGTTTGACGATCACGCGCCGCTTCTCTATGGCAAAGAGGGCTATGCGAACCCGTTTTTTATCGCGTACGCTCCGGGTGTTAAGTTGAAGGAGGCCTGATGTCAGTTCTGATCGCCATCCCCGCCCGCTATGCCTCGACCCGCTATCCGGGCAAGCCATTGGTGCCGCTGACCGGCGCGACCGGCGTTTCGATGACACTGATCGAACGGTCCTGGCGGGCGGCCACTTCTGTCGCGGGCGTGGACAGGGTTGTGGTCGCAACCGATGACGACCGCATCCGCGAGCTGTCCGAAGGCTTTGGCGCCGAGGTGGTGATGACCTCGGAAAATTGCCAGAACGGCACCGAACGCTGCGCCGAGACGCACAAGGTTCTGGGCAGCGGATATGACATCGTGGTCAACCTTCAGGGCGATGCACCCCTGACACCGCATTGGTTTGTCGAGGACCTGATCACGGGGCTGCGCGCGGCACCCGATGCTGGCGTGGCCACACCGGTCCTGCGTTGCGACGGGGATGCTTTGAACAGCCTGCTGAACGACCGCAAACATGGCCGCGTTGGCGGAACAACCGCCGTGTTCGGGCGCGACAACAGCGCGATGTATTTCTCGAAAGAGGTCGTGCCTTTCACCTCAGAAACCTATGGCGGGGATGAACCCACGCCGGTGTTTCACCATGTCGGCGTCTATGCCTATCGGCCCGATGCGTTGGCGGCCTATCCGGGCTGGCCAACAGGCCCTCTGGAAAAGCTGGAAGGTCTTGAACAACTCAGGTTCATGGAAAATGGCCGCAAGGTTCTGTGCGTCGAGGTTGACGCCAAGAGCCGTCAGTTCTGGGAGCTGAACAACCCGCAGGACGTGCCCAAGATCGAAGAGATGATGGCTGCGATGGGGCTGGAGTAGCCGGTTTTGCCCATGACGCCCCGCGGTTCCCATATCTCGATGACAGGCAATCTGGTTCCAAAGGACGCTTCATGAAACCAATCCTCGTGACCGGTGGTGCCGGATATATCGGGTCGCATGCCTGCAAGGCGCTTGCGCAGGCGGGCTATGTTCCCGTGACCTATGACAATCTGGTCACCGGCTGGCAGGATGCGGTGAAATACGGGCCGTTTGAACAGGGCGACCTGTTGGACCGGGCACGCCTGGACGAGGTATTTGCCAAACACAAGCCGGTTGCGGTGATGCATTTTGCGGCGCTCAGCCAAGTGGGCGACGCGATGCAGCAGCCCGGTTTGTACTGGTCGAACAATGTCACCGGATCGCTGACGCTGATCGAGGCTGCGGTTGCGGCGGGCTGTCTGGATTTCGTGTTCTCGTCCACATGCGCCACCTATGGCGAGCATGACAATGTGGTGCTGGACGAGGCCACCGCCCAACACCCGCTGAATGCCTATGGTGCATCAAAGCGCGCGATCGAGGACATCCTGAGGGATTTCGAAGCGGCCCATGGGCTGCGCCATGTCATTTTCCGGTATTTCAACGTTGCTGGTGCCGATCCCGAAGGCGAAGTGGGCGAGTTTCACCGGCCTGAAACCCATCTGATCCCCCTGATGCTGGATGCGATTGATGGCAAGCGCGAGGGTTTGACCGTTTTTGGCACCGATTACGATACGCCGGACGGCACATGTATTCGCGATTATGTCCATGTCTGTGATCTGGTCGACGCACATGTTCTGGGGCTGGGCTGGCTGGAACAGGGAAAAGAAAGCCGTGTTTTCAATCTGGGCACCGGCTCGGGGTTTTCCGTGCTTGAGGTGATCGAGCATTCCAAGTCCGTCACCAACCGCTCGGTGCCGTATTCGGTCGGTGCCCGTCGGGCGGGCGATTGCACCAAGCTGGTTTCCGGCTCTGTCCGCGCCCAAACCGAACTGGGATGGAAGCCGAAAAGGTCAACGTTAGAGACGATGATTGCGGATGCCTGGCGCTGGCATCAGAACGGCCACTACGAGAAATGAGGCCCCGGTGACGTCCAATACGGTTCAGACACTCCCTGATATCGGTTGGCGACAGGAATACCGGTTGCGATGGAAACGGCGACGCCTTCTTTGGCGCTCGATGCGCAGCCGACATCAACTGACCTGCCTGAAAGATCAGACAAGCAGGATACGGGGCGGCGACGTGCTGGCCTTTACCACCTTGCGCAATGAGATTACCCGCCTGCCCTGGTTCTTCCGTCACTACCGCCAGCTGGGCGTGAACCATTTTCTGATCGTCGACAACGGCAGCGATGACGGCTCGGCTGACTACCTGCAAGGGCAACCGGATGTGTCCCTTTGGCAGACCCGGTCCAGCTATCGCGGATCACGCTTTGGGCTGGACTGGCTCAGCTGGCTACAGATGCGTTACGGCCATGGCCACTGGTGCCTGATGGTCGATGCGGATGAGTTGCTGGTTTATGCCCGGCACGACCGCCATTCCCTGCATGAGCTCACAGAATGGCTGGACCGGCAGGGGCGGGTCGGGTTTGGCGCTTTGATGCTGGATCTGTATCCAAAAGGGCCGTTGGGCGGCCAAACCTATGACCCGGAAACGGACCCGATCGAGGTGCTGAACTGGTTTGACGCAGGCCCGTATCGTGCGCAGCGGCAAAGCCCGATGGGAAACCTGTGGGTTCAGGGCGGCGCACGCGAGCGGGTGTTTTTTGCCCAGACGCAGCAGCGATCCCCGACGCTGAACAAGATCCCGCTCATGCACTGGTCGCGGCGCTATGCCTATGTAAACTCGTGCCATTCCGCCCTGCCCCGCCGCCTGAACGCAGAGTATGACGGGCCGGGCGGCGACACCCCGTCCGGCGTTCTGCTGCACACGAAATTTCTGCCGGACATTATTGAAAAGTCCAAAACTGAAAAGCTGCGCCGCCAGCATTTTCATGACCCGAACCAGTTCGGCGCGTATTACGATCAGATACTCAATCAACCAGACATGTGGACCCCGCTTTCAGTGCGATATACCGGCTGGTCGCAGTTGCTGGAGATGGGGCTGATGCGTGACGGCGGCTGGCGTTGAAAACAAATCGAGGGGGATCAACGGCACCTTTACCATTTCCGGGGTTTAAAAAAGTTGCCTCAGAAGAGGTAGAAGTGGCATAAACCGACAATGTCCTGTCGCAACCAAAGGTCACGGCAGGTTCGGGGAAAGCTCGCGTCATAATAAAGGTTGGGCAGTCGCGTGAGCCTGTTTGATTCATACAAGATGAGATTGCGGCGCAAGCGCCGTATTCTGCGCTGCCTCAGACGTCGGCGCGAACTTAAGCCCGCCAGCACCAACACGTCTGCCATCCGCCGTGACGATATCCTGTTGATGAGCGTTGTGCGAAACGAGAAAATTCGCCTGCCCTACTTTCTGGAATATTACCGCAAACTGGGCATCGACCATTTTCTGTTCATCGACAATGACAGCGATGACGGCAGTTTCGAATTCCTGAAAGAGCAGGCCGATGTATCGGTCTGGCGGACGACAAGCAGCTACAAACGTGCAAGCTATGGTCTTGACTGGTCGAATTACCTTTTGCGCAAATACGCGCATGGACATTGGGTTCTGAGCGTCGACCCGGATGAGTTTTTCATCTACCCCTTCTGCGACACCCGCCCGATCCGCGCCTTGACAGACTGGCTGGACGGAAGTGCCGTGCGCAGCTTTGGCACCATGCTGATCGACATGTATCCCGAAGGGCCTGTCGATGCCGAAACCTATCGCGAGGGGCAGGATCCCTTTGAAATCGCACGGTGGTTCGATCCGGGGAATTACACGATCACCAAGAACCCCGATTACAAGAACCTGTGGATTCAGGGGGGCGCGCGGGCGCGGGTGTTCTTTCGCGACAAGCCATCCAAAGCCCCGGCACTGAACAAGATCCCGCTGGTCAAATGGGATCGGCGGTATGTCTATGTCAGCTCGACCCACTCGCTTTTGCCGCGCGGGCTGAATCAGGTGTACGACGAATGGGGTGGGGAAAAGGCCAGCGGTTCTTTGCTTCATGCCAAGCTGATCGACACCCTTGGCGACAAGGCACGCGAAGAATTGCAGCGCAGCCAGCACTATAGCGGTTCGGGCGAATACAAGGCCTATGCCGCACAGCTTGAAGACAAGCCCGTATTCTGGTGCGAATGGTCTGAGGCCTATATCAACTGGCGGCAGCTTGAGATTCTGGGCCTGATGTCAAAAGGAAACTGGGCATGAGCGGTCTGGGCATCGTCATGCTGGTTCATACCTCGCTGGACCGGGCCGAACAGGTCGCGCGTCATTGGACCGCTGCCGGATGCCCGGTTGTGATCCATGTGGATCGCAAGGTGCCCGGTGAAGAATTTGCGCGATGCGTCGCGTCCTGTTCCGACAACCCCCGGATCGCATTTTCTGACCGGCATCAATGCGACTGGGGCGGGTGGGGCATCGTTGCTGCCTCACAAAGCGCGTCCGAACTGATGCTGGAGCAATTTCCGGAAACGCGCCACGTCTTCCTGTCGTCGGGGGCCTGCCTGCCGCTGCGCCCGGTTCAGGAGCTGATCGATTACCTGGCCGACCGGCCTCGTGTCGATTTCATCGAAAGCGCGACAACGTCTGATGTCAGCTGGACAATCGGCGGGTTGGATCATGAGAGGTTTACGCTACGGTTCCCGTTTTCCTGGCGAAAACAGCGCGGATTGTTCGACGCATATGTAAAGCTTCAGCGCGCGGTCGGGTTTCGCAGGAAAATCCCCGACGGTCTCGTCCCGCATATGGGCAGCCAGTGGTGGTGCCTGACCCGTCAAACACTGTCTGCCATTCTACAGGACCCCAAGCGCAAACAATATGACAGCTACTTCCGCCATGTGTGGATTCCGGATGAAAGCTATTTCCAGACATTGGCGCGGCTGTATTCTACACATATCGAGAGCCGATCCCTGACCCTGTCCAAGTTCGACTATCAGGGCCGACCGCACATTTTTTACGACGATCATCTGCAATTGCTGCGGCGATCAGACTGTTTTGTTGCCCGCAAGATCTGGCCCCGTGCGGAACGGCTGTATCAGGCGTTTCTGACCGATCAGGCCAGTGCGATGAAACCGGCAGAACCCAATCCCGGCAAGATTGACCGCGTGTTTTCCAAGGCGGTCGAGCGGCGGACACGGGGGCGTGACGGGCTTTACATGCAAAGCCGGTTTCCCCGGCACGGCAGTGAAAACGGCCTTACCTCGTCACCCTATTCCGTATTTCAGGGCTTTTCCGAACTGTTTGAAGATTTCGAAGATTGGCTGGCCGCGGCCACTGGCACTCGCGTGCACGGGCATCTGTTTGGACCCGAGCGTGCGGAATTTGCAAAGGGTGAAACCATCACAAACGGTGCGCTTAGCGATTGTGCTTTGCTGCGCGATTACAATCCGACGGCCTTTCTGTCGAATCTGATCTGGAACACACGCGGCGAACGCCAGTGTTTCCAGTTCAGCCCCCGCGACACGCAGGACATCAATTGGTTTCTGGCGCGGGACAAGAATGCGCAAATCTCGGTCATCACCGGGGCCTGGGCAATTCCGCTATTCCGGTCGAACCTGAATTTTTCGGATATCCGGTGCGAGGCCGCGCGTCTGCAACAGATCGAAACCAAACAGCTTGAGGTTCTGACCTCGGTCTGGACCAAGGCGCGGATGCGCAGTTGGTCTCTGGCCGATTTCATTGAAGCACCGATGGAGCCCTTGCAGACAATCCTGGACGAGATTGGCGCGCATCAGGCCAGCCACCTGACCGAAGTGCCCACCATGGTCGATCTGTCCGGGTTCGGGAAGTTCCTGCAAAACCTCAAGAACCAGGGAATGCACCCTTACCTGATGGGCGATTTTCCTTCGGACGATGTGTTCGGCCGTCAGACGAAACCCTATCGCAAACCCTATCTGGTGCAGTAAACATCCATGCCGGCCAATTTTGACTACTTCGTTGTTCTGGCTGCCATGCGCACAGGGTCGAACCTGCTTGAGGCCAATCTGAACGCGCTGGACGGGGTTTCCTGCCATGGCGAAGCCTTCAACCCGCATTTTGCCGGCAACCTGAAATCCGATACCCTTCTGGGTCTGTCGCTGGAAGACCGCGATGCAGATCCGATGCGGCTGTTGAAGGCAATCCGTTCGGCACCGGGTGACTTGAACGGTTTTCGGTATTTCCAAGACCACGATCCACGCATTCTGAAGCCAGTGCTGAACGATCCGCGCTGTGCCAAGATCATTCTCACGCGCAATCCGCTGGACAGTTTTCTGTCCCTGAAGATCGCGCGCGCCACGCAGCAATGGCTGCTGAAGAACGTGAAGCGCCGAGTCGATGCACAGGTTGCGTTCGACGGGGCCGAGTTTTCTGAGTATCTGGATCAGGTCCACAGCCACCAGCACATGTTGCGGCGGCATTTACAGAAGACCGGTCAGTCTGCCTTTTTCATTACCTATGACGACCTGGCCGAGTTGGACGTTCTGAACGGTCTGGCCGCATGGCTGGGGGTTGAGGCTCGGCTGAGCAAACTTGACGATACTCTGAAACCGCAAAACCCGGCTCCTGCCGTATCGAAAGTCACCAACCCCGATGAGATGCAAGACGCCCTGTCCAAGCTGGACAGGTTCGGATTGCACCAGCCCGCCCGTTTCGAACCAAACCGGGGCGCGGCGGTGCCGCAATACGTCGCCGCAGCCAGATCAACATTGATGTATTTGCCCATTCGCGGCGGAATAGAGCCTATTATTGTTCAATGGATGGCCGAGCTGGATGGCTGTTCTACTGACGATCTGGTCACAAACCGGAACCGCAAGGAAATCCGCGCTTGGATGCAAGACCACCCCGGACACCGGAAGTTCACCGTGTTGCGCCACCCGCTGGCACGGGCGCATTCGGCGTTCTGCCAGTACATTCTGGATACCGGGGCGGGCAGTTACAAGATGGTCCGCAATTATCTGCGCAACCGCCTTGACCTGCCGATCCCAGGGCAGGTGCGCGACAACAATTACTCGGTCGAACAGCATCGGAATGCATTTCTGGCGTTCCTCGGGTTCCTGCGCATGAACCTCAAAGGTCAGACGCCGATCCGCGTTGACGGGACGTGGTGCAGCCAGTCCCGCACGCTGGATGGCATTGCCAGCTTTCTGATGCCCGACGTGATTCTGCGGGAAGAGGAGCTGATCACGGCTCTGCCGGATCTGGCCCGCTCAACAGGCCACCCCAATCCGCCGGTTCCGGGCCCGTGCGCGCAAGATGTTCCGTATACGCTGGATCAGATCTATGACGAACAGCTTGAAGCGCTGGCATCCGAGGTCTACCAGCACGACTATGAAACATTCGGGATTGCAGCGTGGGCGCCTGTGCCCCCTAAGGGCGCAGAGTGATCAGCGTCCCTCGGTTGACCATCGCATAGATTTCTTCGATCTCGTCATTCTTGACCGCGATGCATCCCGCGGTCCAATCCGGAGTTTTCTTGGCGCGTTTGAACTCGGATCGCAGATTTGGCTGCCCGTGAATGAAGATGTCCCCACCCGGATCAACTCCCTCAGCCTTGGCCTTGGCGATGTCCTGAGAGTTGGGATACGATATCCCGATAGACAGGTGATACCGGCTGTTGGGGTTGTGCCGATCGATCAGGTAACTTCCTTCGGGTGTGCGGCCGTCTCCGCGTTTGGTTTTTGTGCCCTGCGGCGCAAATCCCAGATCCACATCATATTCCTTGAGGACTTTTTCGTGGTGCAACAAATAAAGTTTGCGCGCGCCCTTGTTGACCACCAGCGAGGTGACCTCGGGCCCATCATAAGTCAGAAAATTTGGTCGGGCTGATGCACAAGCCGAAAGGCCCAGCGTTGCCATCGCCCCCAATCCGAATGCTCGACGATCCATGTTTCACTGCCTGCTTTGTTTTTTGGGGCTTATTATGCCAAAAAACGCGAAAACTGAAATCACTTTTTGATGTTCAAGTTTTCGGTCAGATGCCGCTCGATGCTCTCCAAGCGTTCCAGAACCTCATCACGATACGCATCAGTTTTGACCTCATCCTCTGCATGGTGCGCGTCCTGCATGGAATTTACGATCAGACCCACCAATAGGTTCACCACCGCAAAGGTGGTGACCATAATGAAGGGGACGAAGAACAGCCAGGCATAGGGATAAACCTCCATCACCGGGCGGACGATCCCCATCGACCAGCTTTCCAGCGTCATGATCTGAAACAGTGTATAGGCTGACCGGCCAAGATCGCCGAACCAATCCGGGAAGGTTGCCGAGAACAGCTTGGTCGAGATCACGGCACCGATATAGAACAGAATTGCCATCAGCAGGAACACACTGGCCATTCCCGGCAGGGCCGAGATGAACCCTTCAACCACCCGGCGCAGTCTTGGCGCAACGGAAATCACGCGCAATACCCGCAGGATTCGCAGGGCTCGCAAAACGGACAGGCCTCCGGCGCTGGGAACAAGCGCAATGCCGACGATCAGGAAATCGAAATTGTTCCAACCGTTTGTGAAAAACCTGCGTCCGGTCGCGGTCAGCTTCATGGCGATTTCCGCCACAAAGATCGCAAGGCACAGCTTGTCCAGCATCACGATCAGCGGCCCGGCGGCTTCCATCAGGGTCGGCGACGTCTCCATCCCCAAAAGCACTGCGTTAAAGATGATGACAGCCGTTATGAATTGCCCGAATGCAGGCGCTTCGATGATGTTCAGCAGACGCTGTCTGAAACCCATGGGTCGCTTTCTCCTGTCTGATCAAGATGCGGCGTTCAGGGTAAACCGCGCAGCAAGTTCCGTATGTGACGACCATCGAAACTGGTCAACGACCTGCACCCATTCAAGGGTATAGCCAGCGTTAACCAATATTTTTGCATCGCGCGCGAAGGTGACGGGGTTGCACGAGACATAGGCAATCACCGGGCGTCTGGCCTGTGCCAGCTCGGCCACCTGCGCCTCGGCACCGGCGCGGGGCGGGTCCAGTACGATTGCGTCAAACGATTTCAGTTCATCCGGCATCAACGGACGACGGAACAGGTCGCGGGCCTCGGTCGTCACGCGTTTCAGACCTTGCGCCCTGCGCCAGCCCTGATCCAGTACCTGCATCATCTCTGCGGCACCTTCGACCGCGTGAACCTCGACTTTTTCTGCCAGAGGCAATGAGAATGTGCCGCTGCCCGCAAACAGGTCAACAATCCGTTTCGCACCCCGTGTTGCCTCGGAAACGACCTGTAATAGAGCCTGTTCTCCGTCTTTGGTCGCCTGAAGGAAGGCACCGGGCGGCGGCGTGACGACGGCGGCCCCAAAGCGCTGAACCGGAGCGTGGCGCATGGCGATCACTTCACCATCCCAGCTGAGCCGCGCCAGACCGTGTTTTTCGGTTTCTTGCGCCAGTGCCAGCTCCAGCGGCCCATCCAAAGGCTTGCCGCCCTTGACGGCCACATCCAGCCCGCCTTCGGACAGGGTGAGCGTGACGGCCAAGACGCCCTTGCGGCTGCCGCCCAGAACCGCCAGCGCCTCGGCCACGGAAATTGCGGCGATCAGGGCCGGGTCAAGCAAACGGCAGTCCGGGATTTCGGTGATCGTATCCGATGCACGTCCATGGAACCCGGCCAATGTGCCTTTCTTGGTCCGCCTGACGGCAATCGTGGCGCGTCGGCGTGAGTGTTCGGGAGATGTGTGTATCGGACGCATCGGCGCCTCAACCCCCTGCGCGGACAGGGCGTTGCGGACAATGCTCAGTTTCCAGTCGGCGACAAACGCATCAGAGGCGTGTTGCAACTGACAGCCACCGCAGGCTTTGTAATGGCGACACGGGGCCTTTACCCGGTCATCAGACGGCACCTCGACGCGGATATCGGTCAGCACCTGATCAACAAGGGTGCCGCTGACAACCTCACCCGGAAGGGTGCGCGGGGCATAAACGGGCCCATCAGCGATGCCGTCGCCCTGATGGCCAAGCCGGGTGATTGTGTAATACTGCGTCATGAGGCGCCTGATATCCGGGCTTTGGGTGCAACAAAACCCTTATTCGGCAGCTTCTGCCTGAATGAAGCCACCAGATTGCCGATGCCAGAACCGGGCGTAAAGCCCGCCCTGATCCAAAAGGTCTTCGTGGGTTCCGGTTTCCACGATTTGCCCCTGATCCAGAACGATGATCCGGTCCATCTCGCTGAGCGTTGACAATCTGTGGGCGATGGCCAGAACGGTTTTGCCCTGCATCACCCGATGAAGCGCCGATTGAATCGACGCCTCGACCTCGGAATCAAGGGCCGAGGTTGCCTCGTCCAGAACCAGAATGGGCGCGTCCTTAAGAATAGCGCGAGCCAGGGCGATCCGTTGCCTTTGGCCACCGCTGAGCTTTACGCCACGCTCGCCCAGATGAGCGTCATAGCCGGTACGGCCCTGGGCGTCCTTGAGGCTCAGGATGAAGTCATGCGCTTCGGCCTTGATTGCGGCCTTGATCAACTCGGCCTCGGACGCGTCCGGGCGGCCATAGAGGATGTTTTCGCGGGCGGACCGGTTGAACATCGCCGTTTCCTGCGTGACCATGCCGATTTGGCGGCGCAAACTGTCCTGCGTGACCTGCGACACGTCCTGCCCGTCGATGCAAATAGCGCCGTTTTCCCTATCATAGAGCCGAAGAAGCAGCGAAACGAGTGTTGATTTGCCCGCCCCTGAGGCACCGACAATTCCCAGCTTCTCGCCCGGTTGCACGGTAAGCGTCAGGTCCGTAACACCGCCCACATCCCGACCGTATGCAAAGCTGACATCTTCAAACGAGATGGATCCTTCGGTTACATCAAGATCTTTCGCGCTGCGCGCATCCTCGACCCTGTCCCGTCTGGCCAGCGTCTTCATCCCGTTTTCGATCTCACCCACATTGGCATAGAGGCCCATCAGCGTGAAACTGACCCATCCGGTCATCTGCGAAATACGAACCGACACGGCGCCAGCGGCAACGATGTCACCCGCAGTCGCCAATCCGAACTGCCATAACCACAGCGTCGCCCCCAGCAGGAGAACAGGCAAAATGCCGGCAAGCGCCATCAGGACGAACCGGAAACTGGCCGACAGCTTGCCAAACGCCAGTGATTTTTTCCGCAGTTCGACCATCGAGTGCCGCGCGGCCTGATCTTCGAAATCCGAGTGCGCAAAAAGCTTGACGGTTTTGATGTTGGTGATCGTGTCGACCACCTGCCCCGAAACCATCGCCCGCGCCCCGGCACGCGCAGCCGAGCGTATGCGAATACGCGGCAGGTACCAGCGCACCAGAAGGAAATAGACCACCAGCCAGGCTGCAAAGGGCAGCATCACCAAAGGATGAATAGACCCTAACAAAAGCAAAGAGCCCGCTAGCGACGCCAACGCAAACACAATCGCACTGATCGTTTCGGACACGACCGAGGCCATGGCGTTCGACGTCTGCATCTGTTTCTGGGCAATGCGCCCGGCGAAATCATCGTCGAAATAGGTGACAGACTGGCCCAGCGTCCAGCGGTTCAGCTTGGCCAGCACCAAAGGCGTGATGTTGGGCATCACGATATAGTTGTTCGAAATCGAAGACAGCCCAAACAGGATCGGGCGCAGCAGCATGAAGAACACCACCGCCCCAAAGATCATCCACATATTCCCGGCGGTCATGAAATGCTCGGGCCCGCTGGATGTTGCCACATCGATCACACGCCCCAGAATCCACGCTGTTCCAGCCTCCATCGCGCCAGCCAGGGCCGAAAAGAACGCGGCGACAAACAGCATGGGCCAAGCACCGGAAAGGCTCCAGCGAATGAACGCCCCCAATGTCTGCGGCGGGGGCGTTTCTGTGGTCCTGAACGGATAGATGAGATCGGCAATCTTCATTCAGCGGCCTCCGGGTTCATGAAGCCGCCAGATTGCCGCGCCCAGAACTGCGCGTAAAGGCCACCCTGCGCCAATAGATCAGAATGCGCGCCCTCTTCGACGATGCGGCCCCCGTCCATCACCAGAATGCGATCCATCTGCGCAATGGTGCTGAGACGGTGGGCGATGGCGATCACGGTCTTGCCCTGCATCATTCCGTAGAGCGTTTCCTGAATTGACGCTTCGACCTCGGAATCCAGCGCCGATGTCGCCTCGTCCAGCAAAAGGATTGGTGCGTCCTTCAGGATCACCCGAGCCAGCGTTACCCGCTGCCGCTGACCACCAGACAGCTTTACGCCCCGCTCACCCACATGCGCATCATACCCGGTGCGCCCCTGCGGGTCTTGCAGGTCAAGGATGAACGCGTGCGCTTCGGCCTGTTTGGCTGCGGCAATCATCTGCGCCTCGGTCGCGTCCGGACGACCGTAAAGGATGTTGTCACGCACAGAGCGATGCAGCAACGCACTATCTTGCTGGACCATGCCGATATGGCTGCGCAGGCTGTCCTGTGTGACACCCGCAATGTTCTGATCATCAATCAGAATGGCACCGCGTTCGACGTCATAAAATCGCAAAAGCAGCTTTACCAGAGTCGATTTTCCGGCACCCGACCGCCCAATGAGGCCGATCTTTTCGCCGGGCTGAATGGTCAGGTTGATGTGGTCAAGCCCACCGGCATCGCGCCCGTAATGGTGCGAGAGATTGCGGATCTGGATCTCACCCCTGGTCAACCGCAGGGGTTTGGCGTCGCGCGCGTCAAGCAGATCGATGGGTTGGGCAATGGTCTCCATCCCCTCAGCCACGATACCAAGCTGGCGGAAGAAGCTGGTCAGCGCCCACATGATCCATCCGGTCATGGCGTTCAGGCGCAGGGTCAGTGCGGTTGCTGCCGCGACGACGCCGACCGAAGCGGAACCCTGCATCCACAAGGCAATTGCCCAGCCCACGACACCCACGATCAGCACCCCGTTCAGGGTGACCAGAACCGCATCCATGATGGTGAAAATCCGCATCTCGATCTGGAATGTCCGGCGCGTTTCCTCGATCGCTTCGCGGGCATAGTCCAGTTCTTGCGGGCCATGGGCGAACATCTTGACGGAATGAATGTTGGTATAGCTGTCCACGACGCGGCCGGTAACAGTTGACCGCGCATCGGAGGCCGCCTTGGAGGCCGGCCCGACACGGTGAACCGTCCAGCGCACCAGCATCGCGTAGAACACAAACCAGATCAGCAGCGGGATCAACAGGCGCGCATCCGCTACATAAAGCAGGATCGCCGCACCGACCAGGTAGGCCAGTGAAAAGGAAATCGCGTCAAAGACCTGAAAGATCACCTCACCCGCTGCGGGCGGTGTCTGCATGATCCGGTTGGCAATCCGCCCTGCAAAATCGTTTTCGAACCAGCCAACCGACTGACGCAGAACGTGTTTATGGGCGCGCCATCGGATCAGAGTGCCAAAGTTCGGCAGGATCGTGTTGTTCAGGATCAGTACATCGACAAGATGCAACAAAGGGCGCAGAAACAGGACAAAGGCCGCGATCAACAGCAGCTCGGTCCCGTGGTTCTGCCAAACCTCGGTTGGGGTACCGCCCAACAGGTCGACGACACGACCCATATAATAGATCAACCCGATCTCGACACCGGCGACGATAATGGAAATCAGCGCAGCCCAGACAAAGACCCGGTAGAACGGGCGCGAATAGTCCAGCAGGAACGGCCACAGCCGGGTCGGCGGCGTGTCAGCCTCATGATAGGCGACAAAAGGGTCAACAAGGTTTTCGAAATAGCGAAACATGGAGTGTGCTCCGATTGAGCAGAGAAAAAGACGTGCGAAGACAGATGGCGCCTGAACACCACCCTTTACGGGGCAAGTGTCCCGGCTTTAGCCGAACCAGATCCCGTAATACATTCGCATTCCTCCATCCATATGACGGGCGCACCTAACCACAATGGGCAAAAGTTGTCATTCCCTTTTGAGACTAAACATCAGCTTGCAAGCAAGTCTTCGCGTGACAGCTCAAAACCCGACGCGATCCAGAGGCTTTCAAGCTCGGCCAGTTTCTGGCCCAGCGCCGGGCCGGTGAACCCGGGGATCAGGTCCTTGGCCTGTATCGGGAAACGCGCGGCTGCACCTGCGTGCAGGTCCTGTCTGAAGTTTTCGGACCAGGCTTGTTCAAAGAAGGCGCACCGCAAAAGGGTTTTGTTCAACCCGCCTTCGTCACCATACCGATAGCCCAGTTCAGCCACGCTGGTGGTTGACTGTGCTTCGGTCCGCATTCCGGTCAGGCGTTGCAGTTGCGAACGGCTCAGGCGCAGGGTTGCGGCATCATCGGGCGTCGCGATAGCCGCCAGACGGCGCAGGGGGTTCGGCTCGGCACCTGCAGCATGTTCCAAAGCGACCAGCGGTGCCAGCGACCGGTCATCCGCGCCCGGCAGCAATTGCGCCAATACGCCGGTGCTGCGCATCGTCGCAATGGATGGGGCCGGATCGGGTGCGCCCAGCAGTTTCAGCAGCTCGGCCCCGACGCGTTCCCGCGACAACGAGGTCAGCCCATCAAGATTGGCACCAATGGCCGCCAGCGCGTCCGGGTCGAAACCGGCATCCGGGTCACCATACCAGGCGTGAAACCGGAAATAGCGCAGTGACCGCAGATAGTCTTCGCGAATGCGATCTTGAGCCTCGCCGATGAACCGCACGCGCCGGGCCTGAAGGTCGGGAAGCCCGCCAAGCGGGTCTAACACGGTGCCATCTGGCAGTGCATAAAGCGCATTCATGGTAAAGTCGCGCCGCGCGGCATCTTCTTCGACGTGATCGGAAAAGGCGATGACGGCGCGGCGGCCATCAGTTTCGACGTCACGCCGGAAAGTGGTGATCTCGTGCGGGATACCGGCGCTGACCACAGTAATCGTGCCATGGTCGATACCGGTGGGGATGGCCTTGAGGCCCGCAGCCTGCGCCATCTCGACAACCTGTTCAGGCCGGGCGTCAGTGGCAATGTCGATATCCGAAACCGGCGCGCCCAGCAGCGCATTGCGCACGCACCCGCCCACAAAAAGCGCTTGCGCCCCGGATGAGGTCAGGGCGGCGCATACCTTTTGGGTCGCCGGTTCGCTGACCCAAAGTTCTTCAATCTGCATCATTCATTCACCCGTGCAGCAAGCCCGCGCAATATGCGGGCCGTCGCGCCCCATATGTAATAAGGGCCGTACGGAACTGTGTAATATCTGCGTTTCTGGCCACGCCAGCGGCGCGATTCAACCAGATAGTTCTTGGGATTCAAGAGATGCGCAAGGGGGGTCGAAAAGACTTCGTCGACTTCGCCGGGTTCCGGAACAGGTTGGAATCCCTTTCGAAGAACGGCCACCACGGGTGTAACCGTGAAAGAGGTGACTGTTTCATGCGTCGGCAGGTAACCCAGAATTTCTGGAAGATCCGCGGGAAGACCAATCTCTTCCTGTGCTTCGCGCAGGGCCGTAGCCGTGACATCTGCATCCCCTTCATCCTGTTTGCCGCCGGGGAACGCGATCTGACCCGGATGGTGTTTGAGGGCCGAGGACCGTTTCGTCAGAATCACCCGAGGGGTGTCATCTGCAAGCGAGATTGCAACCAGAACCCCCGCCGGGCGCAGGCGGCGCCCGGGCGGCAGGACAGTGTCCGGGTTCAGGTCAAAGTCGCTGGACCCGTGACCGGGACGGCGCAGTGCCGTCCGGATCTGTTCAATCGGGTCAAGCACCCTTGCGGTCTTCGGCTTCAAAGCCAACCGTTGACGGATCAAGCACGTAATGTGCGCCGCAGAACTGGCAATCGGCAGTGACCTGACCTTCGGGCGTCGTCATCTTTTCGAGGTCCTTTGCCGAATAGATCGACAGGCTCTGCCGTACCCGGTCTTCGGAGCAGGTGCAGCCAAACTGCACGGACTGCGCATCATAGACCCGTGGCTGTTCTTCGTGGAATAGCCGGACCAACAATTCAGTCGGCGCAATTGAAGGACCGATCAACTCAAGATCCTCGACTGTGTCCAGCAGGATATTGACCCGGCCCCAGTTTTCGCCCTCTTCGCCGTCGACCAGATCGCTGGCGGTCAGAATCTCGCCATTGCCTTCCCCCGAGGCGGCGAATGGCGAGGCTTTGGGCATATGCTGCAACATGATACCACCGGCACGCCAGTGTTCATTCACGCCGGGCTCGGTCGATTTGCCAAAGCTCAGCGAGAACCGGGTTGGCAGCTGTTCGGACTGCGCAAAATAGGCCTCGGCGCAGGCGCTGAGAGAGGCCCCGGTCAGCGGAGTGATGCCCTGATAGGGCTGCGTGCCTTTGCCCTGATCTATCATGATGGCAAAGTACCCCTCGCCCACTTGGTCGAAGGGTGCTGAATTGGTTAGACGTTCACGGTCAAAGCTGGCATAGGCCCGGATCTGCGCAGGGTGGCCTTCGGTCTTGGGTGCGTAATAGTCGGTCGCAATCATGCGCACCGGCCCCTTGGACTGCACCTGCAACGACAGCTTCCAGCGCAGCGCAACCGTCTGCCCGATCAATGCGGTCAGCAGGGCCATCTCGGCCACCAGCGCCTCGACCTGTTCGGGGTAGTCATGCTGCTTCAGGATGCCATCCAGCACACCATCCAGACGAGCCACACGGCCACGCATATCCGATACATCGAGTTGAAAGGGCAGGACGGTATCGTCCCACGCGATTTTCGTTCCAAGAGACATGGGGTTTCCTTACGCGCCACAGGTTGGCATACCGGCACCATATAGGTCGAACAGATTAGGTTTTAAGGGGCCATACATGATCAGGCGGTTCGGTGAAACCCCAGAGCCGGGGCGGAAATACACGCGACGGGTCGGTGTTTACGCACTTTTGCCCCGCAGAAGTCACCTTTTGCTGACCTGCCAGACAGAACCCGGACCCGACCTGCAATTGCCCGGCGGTGGTATTGATCCGGGCGAATCACCTGTTACCGCCCTGCATCGTGAAGTCTTTGAAGAAACCGGGTGGCTTATTGCTGCACCTCGACGGATTGGCGCCTTTCGACGCTTCACTTATATGCCGGAATACGACCTGTGGGCCGAGAAGGTCTGCCTGATCTATCGCGCCCACCCCGTACGCCGCATAGGCCCGCCGACCGAGGCGTTTCACGAAGCGTTGTGGATGGAAACCGCCGACGCCGTCGGTTTATTGGGAAATGACGGTGACCGGCATTTTGCCGAAATACACCTCGGCTCGCTTTAAGGTCCGTTATATTCAAAGAAGACGGCCGAGACGTCGTCTCCGATACCGTCTTTCGGTGACATCACTTGCGTCAAACGCCAGAACAAGTCGTCCAGAAACTCTGACCCGCCCCTTTCCGAGATGCTCTGTTGGGCCATCTGACGCAAACCGTCTTCGTCCAACAAACCTCCACCAGCCAGTTGGCATTCTGTAAACCCGTCCGAGTACAACAGCAGCTTGTCGCCGGGCTGCATCTGCGTTTCGATTTGTTGAAAGCGCGCATCTTCGATCAATCCTATGGGCAAGCCTCCGTCACCAAGAAACTCGGCGCGACCACCCTGCCGCAGCAGCAGGGGATGCGGATGCCCGGCTTGCACCATCTTCAGATGCCCGTTGCGCAGGTCGACGATGGCGTAGATCATCGTAAAATACTCTTCGATACCTTCATCGGCCATCAGCCGGGAATTGAGCGTTTCAGCCACATGTTTCGGTGGTAGAAGTGCGTAAAACTTGTCGAACCTCCGCTCCATCGCGACGTTCTGGTCAAAATGTTTGCTGGACAGATACCCCCCCAATCGCGCCGTCATCATGGCCGAGGTGATACCATGCCCGGATACGTCGATGCTGTAGAACCCAAGCCGGTTCACCCCGGGCGAGAACATCCCCACCAGATCACCGCCGATATGACCACAAGGTTTCAGCAACAAACTGACCCGCGATTTGCCGAATGTCCGGGTCAGTTCGGGAACCAGCGATTCCTGAATTTTCCGCGCCTGCATCAGGTCCTTGTCGATCGCGTCATGCGCAAGCCTGAGTTCCTTGAGCGCGGATTCAATCAGGCGGTTTTTCTGGGAGAGCTCGCGCTGCATGTCCAGAATGCGCGCACCAGCTGAAATCCGGGCGCGCAGTTCGTCCGCCTCAAGCGGCTTGATCAGAAAATCGTCGGCCCCGGCATCCAGACCGCGCGCGACTTCCTGCTTTTCGCTTTTGGATGTCAGAAGGATGAAATAGCTGTATTGATCCGTTTCCAAGGCCCGAAAGGCACAGCAGAATTCAAGGCCGCTCATCCCCGGCATGACCCAGTCGCTCAGCACAAGATCGGGCGGATTATCGACACAAAGCGCCAAAGCGGCATGGCCTGTATCGGCCTCGATCACCTCGAACCCCCATTTCCTGAGCGAGGCCACCAGAATGCGCCGTTGCAGGCGGCTGTCATCCACCACCAGCACCGTGCGGATCGCGCCGAAATCCAGATCAGTTCTGGTTTCCTCAAGACTCGCCCCCGGCACCATTTACCCTCTGCTCTGATGAGTTTCGTCACTTATGGCGAACCTATCGCCGACTGATTTAACATCCGGTGAAGAGTGACGATTGCCGAAGCGTGGCCCCGTTAACCTGCTTTTTACCGGACGCGTCTATTCAGAACCATGACCATTCATTAGCTGGTGTATAGGATGATCCACTGGGCCAGAGTCAGGCAGTTGCGGGATGAAGTCGGCCCCGAGGAATTCGATGAGGTGGTGGAGATATTTCTGGAAGAGGTGCAGGACGTGATCACCCGCCTGCGCCGCGATACCAACCGGGCCGAGCTGGAACAGAACCTGCATTTCCTGAAAGGCAGCGCGTTGAGCCTGGGGTTCGATCAATTCTCGAAACTCTGCCAGGATGGGGAACGGCAGGCGGCGGGAGGGAAAGGGGCCGAGGTTGATCTGCCGGCGCTTTTGGCCGCTTTCGACAGCTCAAAAACCGTGTTTGAAGCCGAGCTGAACAAGAACCTGAACTAGATCACGAACTGTGCCAGCGTCTCGTCCTCGGTGATGTCGGTATAGGTGAACCCGGCATCGTCCAGATGGGCAAACAGGCGCATAAAGTTTTCGGGCTTGCGGGTTTCGATCCCGATCAGAACCGAACCGAAATTGCGCGCCGATTTCTTCATGTATTCAAACCGCGCGATGTCATCCTCGGGGCCGAGAATATTCAGGAACTCCTTCAGGGCGCCGGGTCGCTGCGGCAGGCGCAGGATGAAGTACTTTTTCACACCGGAATAACGCTGCGCACGTTCCTTGACCTCGGGCAGGCGTTCGAAATCGAAATTGCCGCCGGATGTCAGGCAGACCACGGTCTTTCCGCGAACAAAACTTTGGATATCGCCTACTGCCTCGATCGCCAGCGCCCCCGCAGGTTCCAGCACGATGCCTTCAACATTCAGCATCTCAATCATGGTGGTGCAGATACGATCCTCGGACAGGACCAGAACATCCGACAGGTGACGTGATTTCAACAACTCGAACGGCTTTTCACCGATCCGCCCGACCGCCGCGCCATCGACAAAGGTATCTACTCGATCCAGCGAAACAGGGTGTCCTGCTGCGAGGGCTGCGCGCAGACAGGCCCCTCCGGCCGGTTCGACGAACAGGCAATGGGTGCGGTCCCCGAACCAAGTGGCCACGCCGGCGGACATGCCGCCTCCGCCCACGGGAAGTACAATGTGATCGGGCGCACCGCCCATCTGCCTTTCGATTTCAACCGCCAGCGAGGCTTGCCCTTCGATCACATCGGCATCGTCAAAAGGCGACAGGAAATACCCGCCCTGCTGTACGCACCACGCCTGAGCGGCAGCGAGCGTGTCATCGAAATAGTCACCGATCAGATGAATCTCGACGTTATCCCCGCCAAAAATGCGGGTTTTCTGGATCTTCTGCTGAGGCGTCGTGACCGGCATGAAGATCACGCCCCGGACGCCCAGATGCTTGCACATGAAGGCCACGCCCTGCGCGTGATTGCCCGCACTGGCACAGACGAACAGGTCCTGCCCCTGCTGCTTGCGCATGGCGTTAAAGGCACCGCGGATCTTGTAGGAGCGCACCGGGCTCAGGTCTTCGCGCTTGAGCCAGATATCCGCCCCATAACGTTCGGACAGGTGGGCATTGCGCTGCAACGGCGTTGCCGGGAACACAGAGCGCATCGCCTTTTCGGCGGCGCGGGCGCGAGTCATGAAGTCAGTCATGCGGCATTCCCTGCCCCATCAGCGCGATAAGGGCAAGGAATACATATGTGTACGCGGGTCAGGAGAGTTGGCGTTTTTCAATAAAGACGCCATACATGGTTGTCAGGATGCTGACGTTGATCAACGGCAGGATCAGCATTCCAAAAAACAATGTCAGTAAGATGCCTAACAGAGGAATAAACGCCAACCCGGTGAATATTAGCTGAACCAGAAATTGGAACAGAAAATTCACGATCAAAAGAACAATAATAGCCCCCGATGCACCCTGAGTGCTGTTCCATACATCTGCCAGAGTCGCCGGGTGCCCGATAGCTGCCGCTGGCAAGACGATAGAAAGGCGATAAAAGCAGACAACCAGAAAGATGGCATAAACAGCGACAAGCGCGAATCCGAATGAGCCGCCACTCAGTGCTGACATAACAAAGCCCATCGGAAGGAATGCAATGGCCATCAAAATTCCCAACATCAGAAAGCGACCGAAATAGGCCTGAATCCTGTCGAAGCGGAATGTCGGGAGTATTCCCGTGGGATATTCTTCCATCAGGATGAAGCGGTGCCATGACACCGCGATCCAGAACATGGTAACGGACATTACCGCCAGTAAAACGACCACAAAGACAAAGGCTGAACCTGCGGTTGCACCTGGCGGCAACGCGCCTGTGTTGTCTTCAAGCGCCTCAAGCGGAATACCAAGCGCCAAAAACACGCCCACGATGATGATTGTCGCAATTAGAGCAGGGCCAACCGTTATCTGTAGCGCCTGCTTGATGTTTCCAAATACCATCCGCACAGAATGCAAGAAAATCTGCCATCCCAACATTTGAAACCGCCCCTTCAACCAATGCTTGTTATTCTCTGCACCCGTTTCACCCCATTTCAGGTACTGCGTCAATCCTCACAACTTGCCCCCGCGTCCAAAACCCGCTAGGGGCCAATCGTTCTACGCATAAAGGGAAGTCAGATGTCCGCGCCCAAGAAAGTTGTTCTGGCCTATTCCGGTGGCCTTGATACCTCGATCATTCTGAAATGGCTGCAGACCGAGTATGGCTGTGAGGTCGTGACCTTCACCGCCGATCTGGGTCAGGGCGAGGAGCTGGAGCCCGCGCGCCAAAAGGCCGAACTGCTGGGGATCAAGCCCGAGAACATCTATATCGAGGATATCCGCGAGGAATTTGTCCGCGATTTCGTGTTCCCGATGTTCCGTGCCAATGCGCAATATGAAGGTCTGTACCTGCTGGGCACCTCGATCGCGCGGCCGCTGATCTCGAAACGCCTGATTGAGATCGCTGCCGAAACCGGTGCTGATGCCGTCGCCCATGGTGCAACCGGCAAAGGCAATGACCAGGTCCGGTTCGAGCTGGCAGCATATGCGCTGAACCCCGATATCAAGGTGATCGCCCCTTGGCGCGAGTGGGATTTGACCAGCCGTACCAAGCTGCTTGAATTCGCCGAGCAGAACCAGATTCCGATTGCCAAGGACAAGCGTGGTGAGGCGCCGTTCTCGGTCGATGCGAACCTGCTGCATACCTCATCCGAGGGCAAGGTTCTGGAAGACCCTGCCGATATGGCGCCCGACTATGTCTATCAGCGCACCGTCCACCCCGAGGACGCCCCGAACGAGCCTGAGTTCATCGAGATCGGCTTTGAAAAAGGCGACGCGGTCAGCATCAACGGCGAAGCGATGAGCCCGGCTACGATCCTAACCAAGCTGAACGAATACGGCGGCAAGCACGGTATTGGCCGTCTGGACCTGGTCGAAGGCCGTTTTGTAGGCATGAAGTCGCGCGGTATCTACGAGACACCCGGCGGCACCATCCTGCTGGAAGCGCACCGCGGCATTGAATCCATCACCATGGACCGTGGCGCGATGCATTTGAAAGACCAGCTGATGCCGCAATATGCGGAACTCATCTATAACGGTTTCTGGTACAGCCCCGAGCGCGAGATGCTGCAAGCCGCCATCGACAGGTCGCAAGAGCATGTCACCGGCACCGTTCGCGTGAAGCTGTACAAAGGTCTGGCCTCGACCGTGGGTCGCTGGTCGGATCATTCGCTGTACTCTGAGGCGCATGTGACCTTCGAAGAGGATGCAGGTGCGTACGATCAGAAAGATGCGGCAGGCTTTATCCAGTTGAATGCCCTGCGTCTGAAACTGCTGGCTGCGCGCAACAAGCGCTTGTCCAAGTGATCGACGAAGACGATAGCGACGACGAACTCGACATGTTCATCGAGGCGCAGGACACGGTTTGGGCCGATGTCCTGCGCGAACTTGAACAGGGGCAGAAAACCAGCCACTGGATGTGGTTCGTGTTTCCACAACTGGCCGAGCTAGGTCAATCCCATATGGCACAGCTCTACGGCATTGAAGATCTGGACGAGGCGACACGCTATCTGAACCACCCGGAACTGCGCGACCGGCTTAGGCAGGCGGCCTCGCTGATGTTGCTGCACGCAGGACGCGATGCCAGCGACGTTCTGGGCGGGATTGACGCGAAAAAGCTGCGATCTTCGATGACATTGTTTTCGTCTGTGGCAGATGCTCCGCCCGAGTTTCGTGCTGTTCTGGACGCCTTCTATGGCGGTAAGCCTTGTGACCGGACGGTTCAGATCCTCGGCGCATCGTGATCAGAAGTTCCAGTTGGGTCAGCCTTGCCTGTTCGGCACCTGACGCATTACGCATTCGGAAACCGTGAAAGGATCCCGAATGCTTCAGGACATCGCCGATGGAATTCAAAAAGGGCTGAACGGCAAAAGCTTTGACGGTTCGCTCAAATTCGATTGCGGCGCGGACGGTGTGATTGTTCTGGCGGACAATCAGGCATCGACGCAGGACCGGGACACGGATTGCACAATCCGCATCTCGCAGGAAAACCTGACCAAGCTGCTGACCGGAAAGCTGAACCCGATGACCGGCGTTGCTTTGGGCAAGCTCAAGATCTCGGGCAATATGGGTGTTGCGATGAAGCTGGGGCAACTGCTGGGCTGAATTTGCCGCAAAGCTGGCCTTTGGTCCGAGTCCAGCCAGACTGGCGGTTCCACCCGCGGTGTATCGCAGTTCCGCATCGGGATACCTATCGCGCATGATCTGTTGCAAATGAGCGGAGGTTTCGCCCACCCTTCAAATGAGCCGTATACAGGTGATCGCAGACGATAAACTCGTCTCACCAGCGCGTGACATTGCATGACAGGCAATTGCAAGGCGGTCGAACCCGCGTCAATCTCATCTTAAAAGGAGACCTGACATGATGCGGACTGCTTATTTCGAAACCGTCAGACCAGCCCTTCTGTTTACACTGATTGCATTGGCTGCCCTGTTGCGCGCGCTGCCTGCCCCGGCTGCAGGAACCGAAACGCTGACGGTGGCCGGAGGGTGTTTCTGGTGCGTGGAATCCGATTTCGAATCCGTGCCCGGCGTTATCGATGCGGTGTCGGGGTACACCGGCGGGACATCTGCGGACCCGACATATGATCAGGTTTCAAAAGGGGGGACCGGCCATTACGAGGCGGTTCAGATCACGTTCGATCCGGCGCGGGTCTCTCGCGCATCGTTGCTGAGCATGTTTTTCCGGTCGGTTGACCCGACAGACGCCGGTGGCCAGTTCTGCGACCGGGGCGAAAGCTATCGAACTGCGATATTCGTCTCTAACACAGGAGAAAAGGCGCTGGCGGAACAAGCCAAAACAGACGCGCAGCAAGCGCTGGGGCAGACCATTGTCACCCCGGTTCTGAGCGCAGGACCCTTTTACCCCGCCGAGGCGTATCATCAGAATTATTACAAAGGCAACAAACTGGTCCTTACCCGCTTTGGACCAAAGCGTCAGCACAACGCCTACAAAGCGTATCGCAAAGCCTGTGGTCGTGACGCGCGCGTCAAGCAGCTTTGGGGCGGGGAAGCGCCATTTGCAGGGTCCTAGTCAAAGGATGCGTCACGCACTTCTTTCAGATCGGGAATGACATCCGCCGTTCCGTGCCGCATGACCATCAGAGCTGCGGCGCGGTTTGCCTGCAATATGGCCTGTTCCATTGGCATTCCGCGATCCATGCCTGCCAGCACATAGCCGGTGAAGGTGTCGCCTGCCCCTGTGGTATCCACCGCCCGCACCTTATGCGCGGGAAACTCGACCGGATCGTTGCCCTGCTGCAAGTACCTCGCGCCTTTTGAGCCGAGGGTAACGATGACATGCCGAACAGGCAGATCGGCGATGCTCAGACCGGTTTCCTGACGCAGTTGCTCGGCCTCCACCTCATTCAGGATCAGAAAATCCAGAAAAGGCAGAACGCCCTGAACGGCCTGTGCCTGAAACGGGGCTGCGGCATAACAGACGGTCAAGCCAAGCTTGCGCCCCAGCTGCGCCGCTTCGACCTGGGCATTGGTTTCATTCTGCAAGATCAGCAGATCACCGGTGTTTGCCGAGGCCAGCGCCTGCCCCAGATGGGCGGGTTCCAATGCGTGATTGGCGCCGGGATACAGGATAATCAGGTTTTCACCCTCGGCATCCACCGCAATGATGGCGTGGCCCGTGGGAACATCCACCTCAGAGATATGGCGTGTATCCACACCATATTCTGTTAGTCGATCCTTGGCCCAGCGCCCATCGGGCCCCACGGCACCTATATGGCTGACGCGTGATCCCGCACGCGCAGCGGCCACCGACATGTTGGCCCCCTTGCCGCCCAGAAACCGATCCAGCCGACGGGCGGCCAGGGTTTCCCCCGGCGCAGGCAGATGCGGCAGGTCATAGACCATATCCGCGTTGATCGAGCCGAGATTCCAGATCGTCATGATTTATCCGATGTCGCAAGAGGCCAGAATGGCCATATTCAGAATATCGTTCGCGGTCGAGACGGTCGAGCAGATCTGGATCGGCTTGTCGATGCCTGACAGGATCGGGCCAATCACGGTGGCTCCACCCATTTCCTGCATCAGCTTGGTCGAGATTGATGCCGAATGCCGGGCCGGAACGATCAGGATATTCGCCGGACCGGTCAGGCGCGAGAACGGATAGGCCGTTTGCTGTTCGACGTTCAGGGCAACGTCCACCGTCATTTCACCCTCGTATTCAAAGTCAACGCCGCGCCGATCCAGCACAGCCGGGGCCCGGTGCATCTTTTCAGCACGTTCTGACACCGGATAGCCAAAAGTTGAGAAGCTGACAAAAGCCACGCGGGGCTCCAACCCCATATGCCGGGCAACTGCGGCCGAACGTTCGGCAATATTCGCCAGATCGTTTTCGTCAGGCCATTCATGCACCAGTGTGTCGCCAATCAGGACAATCCGGCCTTTATGCAGCAAAGCTGTCACACCGGCGGCACCATTGGCGGCATCGGCATCAAACACATGGTTGATCCGGTCGAGCACATGCGCAGACTTGCGGGTTGCGCCGGTGACCAGACCATCACCATGCCCATGGGCCAGCATCAGCGACGAAAACACATGCCGGTCCCGTGCGGCCAGACGGTGAATATCTTTGCGGTCAAATCCCTTACGCTGCAAGCGCTGATACAGGAAGTTCGAATAGGTTTCGAGATGCGTGGTATTGGCGGCATTCACGACCTCGATTTCGCGTACAGCGTCGCCCAGGCCCGTGGCTTCCAGTTTGGCCTTAACATCGTCTGGCCGACCCACCACAAGCGCCTTGCCGAAACCTGACCGCTGATACATGACCGCTGCGCGCAATACCCGGGGATCGTCGCCCTCGGCGAAAATCATGCGGCTTTGCGCCTGACGCGCACGGGCGTTCAAACCGCGCAGGATGCTGGCGGTCGGGTCCATCCGGGATTTCAGACTCAGCTCATACGCGTCCATGTCGATGATCGGACGGCGCGCGGCACCGGTGTCCATCCCCGCCCTTGCAACGGCCGGCGGGATACGGTGGATCAAACGCGGGTCGAACGGAGTAGGGATGATATAGTCACGCCCAAAGGTCAGCGACTTGCCATAGGCCATGGCGACCTCATCCGGCACATCCTCGCGCGCCAGATTGGCAAGTGCGTGGGCGCAGGCGATCTTCATCTCATCATTGATGGCGCGGGCGTGAATGTCCAACGCGCCTCGGAACAGGTAGGGGAAGCCCAGAACGTTATTGACCTGGTTTGGATAATCGCTGCGCCCGGTGGCAACGATCGCATCCACGCGAACCTCGTGCGCTTCTTCTGGAGTAATCTCGGGGTCGGGGTTGGCCATCGCAAAGATGACAGGATTGTCGGCCATGCTGGCAACCATATCCTGCGTGACCGCGCCTTTCACCGAAACGCCCAGGAACACATCCGCCCCCTTCATCGCGTCTTCCAATGTGCGCAAGTCGGTTGTGATCGCGTGGGCCGATTTCCACTGGTTCATGCCCTCTGTCCGGCCCTGATAGATCACGCCCTTGGTATCGCAGACAATGCAGTTTTCGTGCCGCGCGCCCATTGCCTTGAGCAGTTCGATACAGGCAATCCCCGCGGCACCTGCGCCATTCAGAACGATTTTCACGTCCTCGATCTTCTTGCCCGAGATATGCAGCGCGTTCAGCAGGCCCGCCGCACAGATCACGGCCGTGCCGTGCTGGTCATCGTGAAAGACGGGGATGTCCATCTCTTCCTTCAGTCGCTGTTCGATGATGAAACACTCGGGCGCCTTGATGTCTTCCAGATTGATGCCGCCAAAGGTTGGCCCCATCAGACGCACTGCACGGCAGAATTCGTCCGGGTCTTCGGTGTCCAGCTCGATATCGATCGAGTTCACGTCGGCGAACCGTTTGAACAGGACCGATTTGCCTTCCATCACCGGTTTCGAGCCCAGCGCGCCGAGGTTACCAAGGCCCAACACCGCCGTCCCGTTCGAGATTACGGCCACCAGGTTGCCCTTGTTGGTATAATCATAGGCCGTTTCCGGGTTTTCCGCGATAGCCTCGCAGGGAACGGCCACACCCGGGCTGTAGGCCAGCGACAGATCTCGCTGCGTTGTCATGGGGACGGTGGCCTGCACCTCCCACTTGCCGGGGGTGGGGTCCAGGTGAAAGGCCAATGCCTCTTCTTTGGTGATCTTCGCTTTGGGCATCTTAAATGTCGTTTCCATGACTTCAGGGCTGACGCCTCATAGCGCAGGAGAACGCCCGCCTCAACGAGAATGAGTTTTCGGCTTTTACAGAAGATGCGGGATTTGTAAGGTCGCGCCCGGAATACGCCAAAAGGGGGCCGCTTTTGTCCACAGTCACGCCAATGATGGCGCAATACCTCGAAATCAAAGAGGCCCACCCGGATGCCCTGCTGTTTTATCGCATGGGTGATTTCTATGAGATGTTTTTCGAGGATGCCGTCAACGCTGCCGAGGCGCTGGATATCGCGCTGACCAAGCGCGGCAAGCACAATGACGAAGACATCCCGATGTGCGGCGTGCCGGTGCATTCAGCCGAAGGGTACCTTCTGACCCTGATCCGCAAGGGCTTTCGCGTTGCGGTCTGCGAACAGTTGGAAAGCCCGGCTGAAGCAAAGAAAAGAGGCTCTAAATCGGTCGTAAAACGTGATGTCGTGCGACTCGTCACGCCTGGAACACTGACCGAGGATGCGTTGCTTGAGGCGCGCCGACACAACTTTCTGGCTGCCTATGCCGAGGTCCGGGACGAGGCCGCGCTTGCCTGGGCGGATATATCAACGGGCGCGTTTCACGTGATGCCCCTGACCTCGGTCCGGCTCAGCCCCGAGCTTGCCCGGCTTGCGCCCTCCGAACTGATCGTGGCCGATGGAACGCAGGAAAAGCTGAACGAAACGCTGCTTGATCTGGGGATTTCACTGACGCCGGTCGGGCGCGCCAGTTTCGACAGCACGGCGGCGGAAAAGCGCATCTGCGGGCTGTTTCACGTGGGTGCCTTGGACGCGTTCGGCAATTTCGGCCGCGCCGAAGTGTCCGCGATGGGTGCGCTGATCGACTATCTGGAGATTACGCAAAAGGGCAAACTGCCCCTGCTACAAACGCCGCTGAAAGAAACTGAGGATCGAGTCGTTCAGATCGACGCTGCAACGCGTCGAAACCTTGAGCTGACCCGTTCCCTGTCTGGCGGGCGCGCAGGATCGCTTCTTTCTGTCGTTGACCGGACTGTTACCCCCGGCGGCGCGCGATTGCTGGAACAGCGGCTTTCAAGCCCTTCTCGAAATCTGGATGTGATCCATGCCCGGTTTGACGCAGTCAGTTTCGCCGCTGGTGACAGCTTGATCGCGTCTGATCTGCGCGAAGCCTTGCGCAAAACCCCGGATCTGGACCGCGCCCTGTCGCGTTTGTCACTCGAGCGCGGCGGACCTCGTGACCTGACAGCCATACGCAACGGGCTGACACAGGCGGCCACGATTGCCGAAATCTGCACCGATCAGGATTTGCCTGTGTTGCTGGCGACCGCGCTTCAGAACCTTGTTGGTTTCGATGACTTGCTGACTTTGCTGGACGAAGCGCTGGTGGCCGAACCCCCGCTTCTGACCCGCGACGGAGGCTTTATCGCGCCAGGTTTTGATACTGAACTGGACGAGGCCCGCACCCTGCGCGACGAAGGCCGGTCCGTCATCGCCGGGTTTCAACGAAAATACGTCGAACACACCGGCATCACCTCGCTGAAAATCAAGCACAACAACGTGCTGGGCTATTTCATCGAAACCACGGCCACCCATGCCGAAAAGATGCTGAACCCTCCCTTTAGCGAAGCCTATATTCATCGCCAGACGACAGCCAACCAGGTGCGGTTTACAACCGTCGAACTGTCCGAGATCGAAACTCGTATCCTGAACGCCGGAAATCTGGCGCTGGAGATTGAAAAGCGGCTCTATCAAAGGCTTTCTGGCGCGATACTGGACCTCGCTGCCCGATTGAATCAGGCCGCCCGCGGGCTTGCCGAACTGGACTTGACGACCGCCTTGGCTGATCTTGCGCGGGGTGAAAACTGGTGCCGTCCAAAGGTTGACGGCTCTCGCGCATTCAATGTGCAGGGTGGTCGCCATCCGGTTGTGGAACACGCCCTCCGGCAGCAAAGTGGCGGTGCATTCATTTCCAATGATTGCGATCTGAGTGTCCAAGACGGTGCGGCTATATGGTTACTGACGGGTCCGAACATGGCCGGTAAATCAACCTTTCTGCGCCAGAACGCCCTGATCGCACTGCTTGCCCAAATGGGCAGCTATGTCCCGGCCGAAGAGGCGCATATCGGCGTCATCAGTCAGCTGTTCAGCCGCGTAGGAGCCTCGGACGATCTGGCGCGGGGGAGGTCGACGTTCATGGTCGAAATGGTGGAAACCGCCGCCATCCTGAATCAGGCCGATGACCGTGCATTGGTGATCCTGGACGAAATCGGCCGTGGTACCGCCACCTATGATGGCCTCTCGATTGCCTGGGCCACATTGGAACACCTACACGCGGCCAACAAATGTCGCGCATTGTTTGCCACGCATTATCATGAGCTTACGGCTTTGGCCGGTAAACTCGAAGGTGTCGATAACGCCACCGTAGCGGTCAAAGAGTGGGATGGCGAAGTCATCTTCCTGCACGAGGTTCACAAGGGCGCGGCTGACCGGTCTTATGGGGTGCAGGTTGCGCAACTAGCCGGTTTACCCGCTTCTGTTGTCGAACGTGCCCGGATGGTTCTGGACCAGCTTGAAAAAACCGAACGCGAAGGCGGCAAACAAAAAGCGCTGATTGATGACCTGCCGCTGTTCTCAGCAGCCGCGCCGCCACCCCCGCCCGCACCGAAAACTTCGCCAGTGACCAAGATATTGGAGGGTGTCCTGCCCGACGAACTGACCCCGCGCGAAGCGCTGGATCTGATCTACAAACTGAAAGAGGCGGCCAGATCCTGACCGCCCTTCATCTTTTCAAAAATACTCTCGCCGAAGGCTTGGCTTTGAAAAGCCAATCAGCTTGCTGGCGTTGAAGAGACCCCGACTTGAGCCGGACGCAACAGGCGGTCGTGCAGCATGAAACCCTCGGCAGACACCTGAATGATGTCCCCTGCCCGCGTGCCCGGCACCGGGGCCTCGAACATTGCTTCGTGCACATTCGGATCAAACCGGTCGCCAACCTGGGGCGTAATCACTTCGATCCCGTGTTTCTGGAACACATCCTTCAGGGCACGCATGGTCAGTTCGACGCCCTCCAGCAGCCCGGCGGCGACCTCTTTCTGCTCGTCAGTCGCGGCCTCAAGTGCGCGCTTCATGTTGTCGTAAACGGGCAGCATATCACGGGCCAGCTTGGAACCGCCATACTGCTCGGCATCGCGGCGCGCCTTGTCGCCACGTTTGCGTGCGTTCTCGGCATCGGCAAGCGCGCGCATGAATTTGTCTTTATACTCATCCCGCTCGGCGCGCAGCTCGTCCAGCTCGAGCGCCTCGTCACTGATCTCAGCAAACTCCTCGGCCAGCTCTTCCGCTTCTGCCGCCATGATATCGTCCAGAAAATCTTCGTTCTTGGGCTCTGCCATCTCTTACCCTCTAGCTCCGGTCGGATATCAGCTTGCCGACCAGTTGCGCCGTATAATCCACGATCGGCACGATCCGTCCATAATTCAGACGCGTGGGCCCGATGACCCCGACCGCACCGATTATCTTTCGATCAGCGTTCATATATGGAGACACCACCAAAGAGGAACCCGAAAGTGAGAAAAGTTTGTTCTCAGACCCAATAAAAATGCGCACACCCTCGCCGCTTTCCGTCAATTCAAGGAAATCCGCGATGTCGCGCTTGCGTTCCAGATCATCAAACAGGCTGCGAATGCGCTCCAGCTCTCCGGCCTGGCCGGGTTCGTTCAACAGATTCGCCCGTCCCCGCACGATCAGACGAGCCGAGTCGGCTCCGTCTCCGTCCCAAGCGGCCAGCCCGCTTTCGACCAGCTCGCGCGCCAATACATCGATTTCCTGCTTGCGCGCTTGAATCTGTTTCTGCATCTGACGGCGTACTTCACTAAGCGTGCGCCCCTCGATCAGCGCATTCAGAAAATTCGCGGCCTCGCGCATCGAACTGGGCGTCTGGCCGGGTGGTGGAGTGAACAGACGATTTTCGACATGGCCGTCCGAAAAGACCAGAACCACCAAAGCCTTGTCATGCCCCAAGGAAACAAACTCGATATGCTTGATTTCTGCTTCATGCTTTGGTGTCAGGACCAGCGACGCACCTTGCGTCAGGTGTGACAAAGCTGACCCGACCCGATCCAGCATTCCGCCAACATCGCCCGCGTTAGAGCCTAATGTTTCTTCAAGTTTTTGCTTGTCGTCGACGCCCAGATCGCCAACCTCAAGTAAACCGTCCACGAACATACGCAGTCCTTGCTGCGTCGGTACCCGACCCGCGCTGATATGCGGGCTGTCCAGAAGACCCAGAAACTCCAGGTCCTGCATCACATTGCGCACGGTTGCGGCACTGACCTTTTCCGACAGGCTGCGCGTCAGGGTTCGGCTTCCGACCGGCTCTCCGCTTTCCAGATAACTTTCAACGATCAGCCGGAACACCTCGCGCGACCGGTCGTTCATCTCGTCCAGAATTTTGCTCGCTTCACTCATGCGTTTTCCCCTGCTGGTTCATCATTAAATAGCAGGCAAATGAAAGGTCAATCGGGGTTGCATCGTAACGCTGCGGGGCGGTATCCCCAACCCAGCAAACAAAGGATTTCCCATGCGACCCTCTGGAAGAGACTTAAGTGAAATGCGCACCGTTTCAATCGAAACGGGGTTCACCAAACATGCCGAAGGTTCCTGCCTGATCAAGATGGGCGATACCCATGTGCTGTGCACCGCCACGATCGAAGATCGGGTACCCCCTTTCATTAAGGGTTCGGGGCTTGGCTGGGTCACCGCCGAATACGGTATGCTGCCCCGCGCCACCAACACCCGGATGCGGCGTGAAGCGGCCTCGGGCAAGCAAGGTGGCCGTACGGTGGAAATTCAGCGCCTGATCGGTCGCGCCCTGCGGGCCGGCGTCGACCGGGTTGCACTTGGCGAACGTCAGATCACGGTTGATTGCGATGTGATCCAGGCCGATGGCGGCACCCGCTGTACCTCGATCACCGGCGGCTGGGTTGCTTTGCGATTGGCCGTCAACAAACTGATGAAGGCAGGTGACGTGATTTCAGATCCGCTGGTTGATCCGGTCGCCGCCGTGTCCTGCGGTATCTATGCGGGCCAGCCTGTTCTGGATCTCGACTATCCCGAAGACAGCGAGGCCGGTGTCGACGGCAACTTTATCATGACCGGGTCAGGCAAACTGATCGAGGTCCAGATGAGCGCCGAAGGTTCTGTATTCAGCCGTGCCCAGATGGATCAGCTGATGGATCTTGCGGAAAAAGGTGTTGCCGAGCTGGCCGCAGCCCAGAAAGCCGCCACCGCATGACCCGTAAGTTTGACAGCGACAGGCTTCTGGTTGCGACCCACAACAAAGGCAAGCTTGAGGAGATGGCGCATCTCCTCGAACCTTTTGGCGTGACGGTTGTGGGTGCGGCGGACATGGACCTGCCTGAACCGGAAGAGACCGAGGACACCTTTGTCGGCAACGCCCGGATCAAGGCCCACGCCGCCGCAAAAGCCACCGGGCTGCCCGCCCTGTCAGACGATTCTGGAATCACCATCGACGCGCTGGACGGCGCGCCGGGTGTTTATACCGCGGATTGGGCCGAAACCGCCAATGGGCGCGACTTCCTGATGGCGATGACCCGCGCCCATACTGAGCTTGAGGCAAAGAATGCCCCCCATCCCCGCACCGCGCAATTCCGCAGCACGCTGGTGCTGGCCTGGCCTGATGGGCATGATGAGGTGTTTGAGGGCGTTGCCCCCGGTCATCTGGTCTGGCCTATCCGCGGCGCAGGTGGATTCGGTTACGATCCGATGTTTGTTCCCGAAGGATACGACATTACCTTTGCCGAGATGGATCGCTGGGAAAAGAACAAGATCAGCCATCGCGGTCGCGCGGTTGAGAAGTTCGTGAAAGGCTGCTTTGGCGGATGATTGGCGCAGCGGGGGCTTTGGCCTGTACGTGCATTGGCCCTTTTGCGAGGCCAAATGCCCCTATTGCGACTTCAACAGCCATGTTTCCAGAAACATTGATCAAAAACAATGGCTTGACGCCTATCTGAGTGAATTGCGGCGCTCGGCCGTCGAAACCCCGGATCGGGTGCTGAACACGATCTTTTTCGGTGGTGGAACCCCGTCGCTGATGGACCCGGAAACTGTTGCTGCCGTGATTGACACCGCCCGCGCCCTGTGGCGGCCCGCCAATGACATGGAAATCACTCTCGAGGCCAATCCCGGTTCGGTCGAGGCCGGACGGTTCGCGGCCTATCGTGACGCAGGCGTCAACCGGATCTCGATGGGCGTGCAGGCGCTCAACGACGAAGACCTGCGCCGATTGGGGCGAATTCACACTGTGGCCGAGGCACGCGCCGCCTTTGACATCGCCCGTGATTGTTTTGAACGGGTGAGCTTTGACCTGATCTATGCCAGGCAACACCAAACGTTGGACGCTTGGTGGGCCGAGTTGAACGAAGCGCTGTCCATGGCCGTAGATCACCTGTCCCTGTATCAGCTGACAATCGAAGAAGGCACGGCTTTTGGCGATCGTTATGCTGTCGGAAAGCTGCGCGGCTTGCCTGAAGATGACAGTGCGGCCGACATGTACCTTGCAACACAAGAGATTTGCGAGAAACACGGCCTGCCCGCCTATGAGGTGTCCAATCACGCCCGCCCCGGTGCAGAGTCGCAGCACAATCTGGTCTATTGGCGTTACGGAGATTATGTCGGCATTGGTCCCGGTGCCCATGGGCGAATTACTGTGGGTGGTCAAAAACACGCGACCGAGACCCATCTGAACCCGCAGCGTTGGGTTGACGCCGCCGCGAAGGGTGACGGAGAAAAGAAGCGCTATGTCCTTTCGCCTGAAGATCAGGCGAACGAATACCTTATGATGGGTATGAGGATTTCAGAAGGACTAGATATAGATAGGTGGGAGGCTCTGTCAGGCCGTCCACTTCCAGACGAAACCGTGGACCATCTGGTCGGCATTAATATGATCGAAAGTGATAACAACAGACTCAGAGCAACACCAGCGGGGCGCGCCGTGCTGAATGCTGTAATCCGGGAATTGATGGGCTGAATATGCAGTATCTTTGGGCGGGGCTGGGATTGCTTTGCGTTGCGATGGCCGCGATTGGGGTTGTTCTGCCTCTTCTTCCAACAGTTCCGTTTTTGTTGCTGGCAGCGTTTTTCTTTGCGCGATCCTCTTCACGGTTGCACAACTGGCTTCTGTTGCACCGGATTTTCGGGCCAATGATACTGGATTGGCAGAGTTCGGGCGCAATACGCCCGGCCGCAAAAAAGGCAGCAACCTTATCGGTCGCCGCCGTTTTCGGGGTGTCTTTACTTCTATCCGTTCCGCCCTTCGTGCTGATCATTCAGGTCATTGTTCTGGGCGGCGTCCTTATATTTATCTGGACACGCCCTAGCGGCTGAGCTTTGCACAAAGATCGTCAAGCTGATCCAGGTTTTCATATGTCAGAACAACCTGACCGGATTCCGTTCCCGCCTTGTGGTTGATTGAGACTTTCATGGCCAAAATAGCGGACAAGTCTTTTTCCAGCGCGCGCGTATCAGCATCTTTACCGGCATCCAGATTCCTGGATCTGGAAGCAGGTCGTGGAGTGTCGCCCTGCTGCTGTTTCTTGACCAACGCCTCGGTCGCGCGCACAGACAGGCCATCCTTGACGATCTGCTTTGCCAATTCCGAGGGATTTTCCGCCGTAATCAGTGCGCGCGCATGACCAGCCGACAATTTCCCTTCAATAACAAGAGTTTGCACGTCAATTGGCAGAGACAAAAGCCGCAACAGGTTCGCAATATGGCTGCGGCTTTTCCCCAAAGCCTCAGCAAGCTTTTCCTGCGTGTGGCCAAAGCGATCCATCAACTGCCTGTATCCGGCGGCCTCTTCCACTGCGTTCAGATCAGCGCGCTGGATGTTTTCGATGATCGCAACTTCCAGTACCTCGGTATCATCAAATTCGCGCACAATCACAGGGATCTCGTGCAGCTGCGCCATCTGAGCAGCCCGCCACCGGCGTTCACCAGCGACGATTTCGTATTCTCCAACCCCTGTTGGACGTACGATCAAGGGTTGGATGATACCTTTTTCCCGAACCGACGCGGCAAGCTCATCCAATTGTTCGGGCTGAAATGTGCGTCGCGGCTGATTTGGGTTTGCCTTCAGCTTTTCGATCGGAACTTTCAGATCAGGTCTGCGCGCGTCAGATGATACCCGGTTGCCCGCTTCCGGATTAACATCCGCCATGAGTGCGGACAATCCCCGGCCCAACCCTCTGGATTTCGCTTTCCTGGTGCTCATGTCGGCCTCCTCACCACCGCTCATGCTGCGGTTTTGTTGTTCTTATGCATGATCTCACGGGCCAGATGCCGATACGCCATCGCACCAAGTGATCCCGAGTCATACTGCAATACCGGCAGCGCATAGGATGGCGCCTCGCTGACCCGCACATTCCTGGGTATCTTTGTTTTAAAAACCATCTCACCCAGATTGTCACGCGCATCCTTTTCGACCTGGCGGGACAAGTTGTTGCGGTTGTCATACATGGTTAACACAACACCTTCGATTCTCAGGTCTGGATTCGCGGTTTGCCGGACCTCCCGGATCGTCAACATCAATTGCGAAAGACCCTCCAACGCAAAGAACTCACTTTGCAGCGGCACAAGGACAGAATGGGCGGCAACCATCGCATTTACGGTCAAGAGGTTCAGTGACGGCGGGCAATCTATCAGGATGAAATCCAGCTCAAACGCATCCACTGCCGTCTGACGCAGCGCATCGTGCAGCAGATAGCTGCGTTTTTCGTTGGAAATCAGCTCGATATCTGCCGAGCTCAAGTCAACCGTTGCAGGGACAACCAGAAGGTTTTCGATCTCCGTCTCCTGAACCACTGCCTCCAAGGGCGCGTCATCCAGGATGAGATCATAAGTGGTCCAATCCCGATCTTCGACCCCTAAACCGGTTGATGCATTCCCTTGTGGATCGAGGTCAACCACCAATACCCTGCAGCCAGCTTCGGCCAACCCTGCCGCTAGGTTGATTGCTGTGGTTGTTTTCCCTACTCCGCCCTTCTGATTGGCAACCGCAATTATCCGGGGTCCGGACGGTCGAGACAGATCAACCACGTGATACTCCTTTGATCTTAAGGATAACGGCCTGAGGTTCAGTTAAACTTGTAATGGCCTCAGCATCGAAATTCCATTCCTCACGCGCCTCGTCCAGCTCTTTTTTCCAGTTTGCACCTTTGGGCAACAGCGCGGTCCCGTTTTCACCTAAATGCCTGTCACAGAATGATAACAATGTACGCAGATCCGCCAGCGCGCGCGCCGAAACGATGTTTGCGCCCAGGGGTTCAACCACCTCGATCCGCTTAGAAATCACTTTACACGACACGCCACATTCACGGGCGACGTTACGCAGAAAAGCCGATTTTCTCTGGTCGCTTTCCACCAGAGAGAAACTGGCGGTCGGAGCTTCCTTGGCAGCAATAATGGCGCATACCATTCCGGGGAACCCGCCGCCACTGCCAAGGTCCACCCAGGTTTCAAACGTTTCAGCGCATCGAAAAACTTGGACAGAATCCAGAATATGCCGATCCCACATGAATTCCAGACTATTGCGTGAAACAAGATTTATCCTGGGATTCCAGCGGTTCACCAGATCAACATAGATTTTCAGACGTTCGAATGTTTCACGTGAAACATTCAAGCCATCAAACTTGGAAAAATCGGCCATCATGCCTGACGCGCTCGTTGATCGCGGCGCAATTTCGCCAGGACAAGGGTGAGCGCAGCCGGTGTAACGCCTTCGACTCGGCTTGCTTGCGCTATGTTCGACGGTTTGGCCTGTGACAGTTTCTGCTTCATCTCAGAAGACAGCCCGTCCAGGCCAAAATAGTCAAATTCACGCGGGATAACATAGGATTCATCCCGCTTCATAGCCTCAACATCGCGCTTTTGCCGGTCGATATAGTTCGCATAAAGTGCGTCACGTTCGATTTGAAGCCGGATCGCCACGTCTACATCTTGTAGATCTGGTATCAAGGGAAACAAGTCCTCGAAAGATGTATCCGGAAATGCCAGAATCGCCATTCCATCTCGGCGGTTTCCATCCTGGTTGACGTTGATCCCGGCTGAAAGAACTTCCTTGGGTGTGTATGTGCGAGCGGTCAGCTTGGATTTCGCTGCATCAAGCTGGCTCATTTTCTTCTCAAAATGCGCCTGACGCCTCTCTCCGACACAGCCAAGTTCCAACCCAATCGGCGTCAACCGTTGATCTGCATTATCTGCACGCAGAGACAGTCGGAACTCGGCCCTGGAGGTGAACATTCGATAAGGCTCTGCCACACCACGTGTCGTCAGGTCGTCTATCATCACGCCGATATAGCTGTCTGATCTGGTGAAAATGACCGGTTCGCGGCCCTGTACGTCCAGCGCCGCGTTAAGGCCAGCAACCATCCCTTGTGCCGCAGCTTCCTCATATCCTGTGGTTCCGTTGATCTGCCCTGCCAGATATAGTCCCGGAACGTCGGGTAGCGACAAGGACGCGGTTAAGACACGTGGGTCCACATAATCATATTCGATCGCATAGCCCGGTTGAAGAATGTCCGCCTTTTCAAGCCCTTTGATCGACCGAACGTATTCCAATTGCACGTCCTGAGGCAGTGACGTTGAAATACCGTTGGGATAAATCGTGTGATCATTGACGCCTTCGGGCTCAAGAAAAACCTGATGCGAGTCCTTATCTGCAAAGCGAACAATCTTATCTTCGATCGAAGGGCAATATCTTGGACCTATGCCATCGATATGGCCCCCATACATCGCCGATTTTGAGAGGTTTGCTTCGATGATCTCATGCGTCTTGGCATTGGTATGTGTAATACCGCAGGAAATCTGAGGCGCGACAACCGATGTTGACAGGAAAGAAAACAAGGTCGGGTCCTCATCCCCGTCCTGTCTTTCCAAACCTGACCAGTCGATAGTGCGCCCATCCAGACGCGGCGGTGTGCCGGTTTTCAAGCGTCCCAGCGGAAGGTTATAGCTATCCAACCTCTCGGCCAGTTTTATCGACGGGCGATCTCCCATCCGCCCACCAGCCCGTGACACGTCGCCGATATGGATGACGCCGCGCAGGAAGGTTCCGGAAGTCAGAACAACGGCTTTGGCATGCACTTCCGACCCATCTCCAAGCAGGACACCGGCGACACGGAGTCCGTCCATCAGGAAGTCTACAGCCTCCCCAACGATAATGGACAGGTTTTCCTGGTTGCTGATTTCGTTTTGCATTGCCGCACGATAAAGGGCGCGGTCAGCCTGCGTTCTGGGACCCTGAACAGCCGGACCTTTTCGCCGGTTCAACAGTCGAAACTGAATACCAGCCTGGTCAGCGACGCGACCCATTACACCGTCCAGCGCGTCAATCTCTCGAACCAGATGTCCCTTCCCCAACCCACCGATAGCCGGGTTGCAGGACATGACGCCGATATCGGTCGCAGATAATGTCACCAAAGCGGTTTTCGCACCCATCCTGGCAGCGGCGTGCGCGGCTTCCGTACCGGCATGACCGGCCCCAACCACGATGACATCAAAGTTTGAATGTTTCACGTGAAACAATCCTTATTTTCCTAAACAAAAGCTGGAGAAGATTTCATCCAACAGTGTCTCGACATCAATTCTGCCGACCAGAGATTCAAGCGCCCGTATGGCAGTCCTTAACTCCTCCGCAGCGATATCATACAGGTCCGGGCCTGATTCCAGAACCGTGATCGCAGCAACAAGTGAAGCCGATGCCTTGTTCATCGCAGCGCGATGGCGTTCACGCGTGGCTATACCATGTGTTGTGGTTCTTTCACTCAAGGCCCACGAAATCTGGTCGACAAGCGCATCAATCCCCTGTCCTGTCTTTCCTGAAACACCTTCACTCTTATCTTCCCGCAGGTCTGCTTTGGGCAGAACATGGATATCGCCATCCTGCACAGCTACATCCAGCTCTTCCGGGACTTCGGTCAGAAAAACACGCAAGTCTGCCGCTTCTGCCCGTTTTCGAGCCAGCTCGATCCCAAGATTCTCGACGTGATCTTCGGTTTCCCGCAACCCGGCCGTATCCAGCAATGTCACCGGCAAGCCAGCCAGATCCATACGAACCTCGATCACATCCCGGGTTGTGCCTGCGAATTCCGAGGTAATTGCGGCTTCACGTCCTGCAAGCGCGTTCAACAGGGTCGATTTTCCTGCATTGGGAAGACCAACAATAGCCACTTCAAATCCGGTACGAATACGCTCGGCAATCTTCACCCCATCTGCTTCTCGACGAAGATCTGCCAGAACACGGCTTGTCAAATCGCGGACTTCCGGCGTGACGTCGGTGGGGACGTCTTCATCAGCGAAATCGATGACGGCTTCCAGCAACGATGCCGCGCGGATCAGATCGCGCCGCCAGCGCTCGGCCAGCGTGCCAAGCTCACCGGCAAGAATAGTCTGGGCCTGCTTACGCTGTGCCTCGGTTTCCGCGTCAATCAGGTCTGCGAGGCCTTCGACCTGTGTCAGATCCATCTTGCCATTTTCAAGGGCCCGGCGTGTGAATTCACCCGGGTCCGCCAGCCGCAGCCCATCGGTGTTCGACAAACAGCGCAGAACCGCATTGACCGAGGCCGTGCTGCCATGGATCTGAAGTTCTGCCACGTCTTCCCCGGTGAAACTTGCCGGTGCCTGAAAGGTCAGAACCAGACCATCATCCAGACGTGATCCGTCCTGATCCCGCAGGGTGCGCAAGACTATTCCCCGCTTGGGCAGTTCCGCGCCGCTCAGACATGCAGCTGCGGAATGCGCTTCGGGGCCAGAGAGGCGAATGACCGCCACCCCTGCTTTGCCTTGCGCGCTGGCCAAGGCGAATATCGTATCCATTCGTAGGCCTCGCGTCGCTTAAGACCTGTGTCAGGTGTTCATTGAATCGAAGAACTCGCCGTTTGTCTTCGTCTGTTTCAACTTCGACAACAGGAACTCGATTGCGTCGGTGGTGCCCATCGGATTGAGGATACGGCGCAGAACGAAGGTTTTGGCCAGATCGCCCTTGTCGACCAGCAGGTCCTCTTTCCGTGTACCGGATTTGAGGATGTCGATCGCCGGGAACACGCGTTTGTCTGCAATCTTGCGGTCCAAAACGATTTCCGAGTTACCAGTACCTTTGAATTCTTCAAAGATCACCTCGTCCATCCGGCTGCCGGTATCGATCAGCGCCGTGGCGATGATGGTCAGCGATCCGCCCTCTTCGATGTTCCGGGCCGCGCCGAAGAAACGCTTGGGCCGCTGCAGCGCGTTTGCGTCCACACCACCGGTCAGAACCTTGCCCGAGGATGGTACAACGGTGTTAAAAGCCCTACCAAGTCTTGTGATTGAGTCGAGTAGAATAACAACATCTCGTTTATGTTCGACCAGGCGCTTGGCCTTTTCAATGACCATCTCCGACACGGCCACGTGACGCGTTGCGGGCTCATCGAAGGTTGACGACACAACCTCACCCTTAACCGAGCGCTGCATGTCGGTCACTTCTTCCGGGCGTTCGTCGATCAGCAGGACGATCAGGTAACACTCCGGATGGTTCTGTTCGATCGAATGCGCGATGTTCTGCAGGATCACGGTTTTACCAGTCCGCGGCGGTGCCACGATCAGCGAACGCTGACCTTTACCGATCGGCGCAACCAGATCGATCACGCGCGCGGACTTATCCTTGATGGTGGGATCTTCGATTTCCATCTTCAGACGCTCATCCGGGTACAGAGGCGTCAGGTTGTCGAACAGTATCTTGTGCTTGGCCTTCTCGGGATCTTCAAAGTTGATCATGGTGACATTTGTCAGCGCGAAATAACGCTCACTCTCGTCCGGCGCCTTGATCTCGCCCTCGACCGTGTCCCCAGTCCGCAGTGAGTGCAGACGGATCATATCGGGCGAGACATAGATATCGTCAGGACCCGGCAGATAGTTTGCCTCGGGCGAGCGCAGAAAGCCGAACCCATCCTGTAGCACTTCCAGTACGCCATCACCGCCGACGGTCCAGCCATCATCGGCACGTTCGCGGAGAATCTGGAACATCATCTCGCCTTTGCGCATGGTCGAGGCGTTTTCGATCTCCAGCTCTTCGGCCATTGCCAGAAGGTCTTTGGGGCTTTTGGCTTTCAGGTCGGCCAAATTCAGGGATTCATTGGACATGATACATACCTTCACCGCTGAAAACGCGGCTTGAAGTGGAATTTCAGTACGGAAAATACGCCGCCCGGACGGGCGTGTTGTGATCTACATAAGCGCAGCGTCGTTCGGAGTCAAATAGGCGTTCAGAACTTCAGAATGACCGCCAGAACGATGGTAACCATCAGAATGGTCGGAACCTCGTTCATCATGCGATATTGCCGCCCAGTGAGCTTATTCTGGCCTGCCAGAAAATCCATTCTTCGGGCCATAAGCCAATGGTGGAACCAGGTCATCGCGATCACGCCCGCGCCTTTAACCCAGGGCCATGCGAAATCCCATCCGACGATCCCCGGTGTGAACACCATGATCAGCCCGCATAACCAGGTCACAACCATCGCGGGGCGCATGATCACCCGCAGCAGCTTGTCTTCCATTTCAAAGAAGATGTCTTGCGCGCCCTCTACGGCCTGCGCTTTTTCGACGTGATAAACAAACAGTCTGGGCAGATAGAACAAGCCCGCCATCCATGAGATCACGGCCATGATATGTAATGACTTCACCCACGGGTAAATCGTGAAAAGAAGGTCTGTCATGCCGGCTCCGAACGTTGTTCGGAACTCTCCCTAATAAAAAAATAAGAAAAGAAAAAGGATGATGATTTTGTAGTGTGCTAAATATCCGTGGATTATTATTTTTACCCTAGCGTTTTCCCCAGGGGGACAAAATACCTGAGGTTCCCAGAGATTCTGTTGATAGTACAAATTATATATATAAATCAATTATTTAAGTTGGATCAGGCAAATCTGGTCTGTGGATAACCCGATGGGTATCGCTGGATACATCTGTTATCCCACGAGTTAGAGTTATCCTTGTCCCAACAGGATCAGATTTGAGCGACTCGGGGATCTTTGCCGCAAAATTCCCGGGGTTGCGTGTCAACCGGAAAACCATACAAAACACCCCAGAACTCTCATCGATTTGCACACGGGGTTTTCCACATGTCTGTCCCCATTCTTCTGGCTTCGGGATCTGTTATTCGCGCGCAACTGCTAAGGAACGCAGGTGTGCCGTTTGCGGTTCAAACGGCGCGCGTGGATGAAGAGACGGTCAAACGGGCGTTGCTGGCAGAGGATGCCGCACCACGCGATATTGCGGATACGCTGGCGGAGATCAAAGCGCGTAAGGTCAGTGATAAAAACCCTGGCGCCATGGTGATCGGTTGCGATCAGGTGCTGGATTTCGAAGGGCAGCTGCTTTCAAAGCCCGAAACCCCGGAACAGGCGTTGGCCCAACTGAAAGATATGCGCGGCAAGCGACACATGCTTTTGTCCGCTGCTGTGATCTATCAGGATGGTGAGCCGATCTGGCGGCAAGTGGGGCAGGTGCGTTTGCGGATGCGGGCCAGTTCCGATGCCTATCTGAAAGACTATGTTGCGCGGAACTGGGACAGCATTCGCCATGCCGTCGGAGCCTACAAGCTGGAAGAAGAAGGCGTCCGCCTGTTCGCCACCATTGACGGCGACTATTTTAACGTTTTGGGTATACCTCTGTTAGAGCTTCTCAACTTTCTGGCTGTCAAAGGGGTGATCGAGCAATGACAGACAACCGGGTTCCTTTAGCCGGAGTGATCGGGCACCCCATCGGGCATTCGCGTTCACCCAAGCTGCACGGGCATTGGTTAAAGACCTATGGGCTTGTCGGGCATTATATCCCGATGGACGTCGCCTCTGCTGATCTGAAGACTGTGCTGCGAACCCTGCCCAAAGCGGGCTTTGTCGGGGCCAACGTGACCGTTCCGCACAAAGAAGCTGCGTTGAAGATCGCAGATCACGTTTCCGACCGTGCAACAGTGATTGGTGCCGCAAATACGCTGGTGTTCCGAACTGATGGTTCGATCCACGCAGATAACACCGACGGGTACGGGTTTATGGAAAACCTGCGCAATGGCGCACCTGACTGGAATGCGAAAGATGGCCCGGCGGTTGTGTTTGGTGCCGGGGGCGCTGCCCGTGCCGTTTTGCAGGCTTTGTCTGATGCCGGGGTGCCGGAAATCCTGCTGACCAACCGGACGCGCGCCCGCGCGGATCATCTGAAGGAAGAGTTCGGCCAACGCATTCGCGTGGTCGATTGGGTTCAGGCGGGAAATGTCATTGAAAACGCCGAACTGGTGGTCAATACGACTTCACTGGGGATGCAGGGCCAGCCAGAGCTGCGCGTGCCGTTGGACGGGTTGCAGCCCGGTGCCGTGGTAACGGACCTGGTCTATACCCCGTTGAAAACCCGCCTGCTGCAAACTGCCGAGGAGGCCGGATGCACCACAGTCGATGGTCTTGGGATGTTGCTGCATCAGGCCGTTCCCGGATTTGAACGCTGGTTTGGTGTCCGCCCTGAGGTAGACGCAGATACGCGCGCGGCGGCTTTGGCATGAGTTTTGCGCTTGGCCTGACAGGCTCAATCGGTATGGGGAAAAGCACCACAGCGCAGATGTTCGTTGAAGAAGGGTGCGCATTGTGGGATGCGGATGCGGCGGTGCATCGGCTGTATGCCATTGGTGGAGCAGCGGTTGAACCAATGCGGGCAGCCTTTCCCGATGCGATACGTGATGGGGTGGTTAGCCGTGACGCGTTGAAACGGATCATCGCGGATGACCCGGCCACGTTGAAAACGATTGAGGCGATTGTGCATCCACTTGTCGCTGCTGACCGCGCAGAATTTCGCGAAAGCGCAACAAGCGACATTTTGGTGTTCGATATTCCACTTTTGTTTGAAACGGGCGGGGATGCAGCAATGGATGCCGTGGCCTGTGTTTCTATCCCGGCCGAAGACCAAAAACGGCGCGTGATGGAACGCGGAACAATGACCGAGGCGCAGTTCGAGCAAATCCGCGCCAAGCAGATCCCGAATGATGAAAAATGCGCGCGGTCGGATTTTGTGATCGTGACCGATACTCTGGACCACGCCCGCGCGCAGGTGCAGGATGTGGTCAAGCAGATACGGGCGGGGATGGCACATGCGTGAGATTGTACTGGATACCGAAACCACCGGGTTTGATCCCGAAAGCGGAGATCGGATCGTGGAAATCGGCGCCGTTGAGCTGTGGAACCACGTTGCCACCGGTGAAACCTACCACGTCTATATCAACCCCGAACGCTCGATGCCGGAAGAGGCGTTTGGCGTGCATGGTATAGGTCCCGATCTGCTGGAAACCCCGCGCCCGCCTGAAAAGGGCGAAGTGACTCTGAAAGACAAGCCGGTCTTTGCAAAGGTTGGCCACGGATTTCGCGAATTTGTTGGCGATGCGCGGTTGGTGATCCACAACGCCTCATTCGACATGAAGTTCCTGAATGCCGAGCTGAAATGGATGGGTGCCCCGCTTATCCCCATGGAGCAGGCGTTAGATACACTGGCAATTGCCCGTAAACGGTTCCCCGGTTCGCCAGCGTCACTGGATGCGCTGTGCCGTCGCTTCAATATCGACAACTCGAACCGTGTGTTGCACGGCGCGTTGCTCGACTCGGAAATTCTGGCCGAGGTTTACCTGGAATTGATCGGTGGGCGGCAGCCGGATTTTGGTCTGTCGACATCCACATCTTCTGCGGACGGTGGCAGCGATGATTGGCGAGCTACACCGCGCAGCACACCATTGCCATCCCGGATCACCGAGGATGAACGCGCAGCACATGAAGCTTTCGTGGAAAAACTGGGCGAGAACGCCTTGTGGACCCGCGCCTGATCCGGACAGGCGCGGGTCAAAACCTTACGCGTCTGCTTTTTGGGCCTGTTCGGCCTGACGGCGCATCAACTCGTTGCGATAGAGCGCTACGAAATCGATATTGTCCAAGTTGACCGGCGGGAAGCCGCCATCGCGGGTGATATCGCTGACGATGCGGCGCAGGAACGGGAACAACATGCGCGGGCACTCGATCATCAGGAACGGGTGCAGCTGATCTTCCGGCACACCTTCCACGTGGAACATTCCGCAATAGTCCAGTTCACACAGGAACAAGATGTCATCCATGCCTTTGGCTTTGGATGTCAGGTTCAGCTTGATCGAAACTTCGAACTGATGGTCCGCCGCGCGTTTTTTGGCATCCAGATTCACCTGAACGGCGATTTCCGGTTGTACGTCTCCGGAAACGCCCTTTTGCGCCATCACGTTTTCAAAGGACATATCACGGATGAACTGCCCCAGAACACGCATCTGAACCTGCGGGGCGGCTTGGGCCGCAGTGTTTTCTGCAGGGTTTTCTTCGGCCATGGATCTACTCCAAAAATGAAATTCGCCACTGCTTAGCAAGTTGGGCGCGGCACCTCAATGCTGGTGGGGGCCTTCCACCCATTTCGAAGGCTTCGAGGGGTCTTTTTTTGGCCGAACTTCGGTGAATTCCCCATCGATGATATCGCCCTGATCGAAAGGGTTCCCCCGGGTTTGATATCCGGGGCCCGGCCCCATCTGGAACTGGGTTACTGTAACCTTGGATTTCAGGTACCGGAAAACGGCGACGCGGATACCGGGAACTAACAACGCAAAACCAACGGCATCAGTGAAAAAGCCCGGTGTCAGCAACAAAGCGCCCGACAACAGGATCATTGCCCCATGGGCCAGGGGTTCGGTCGGATCGTCCAATTCGGCAAAGGACCGTTGCAGCCGTCCAAGCGCCATGCGACCTTGTGTCCGCACCAAAACCGTGCCCAGAACCGCGGTCAGCACTACGATGGCAAGTGTCGGCCACAACCCAATCAAACCACCAACCTGAATAAACAGCGCGATTTCGATTATGGGCACCAACAAAAATGCCAAGAACAGATACATTTGCGTTATCCTTTCCCTTAGGCCGGGCTGTGGACTTGCCACTCACTGTCACCTACATAGTGGCATGAGGCCGTGTATACAAAGTCGCGGCGTTGAAAAGAGAATGAAATGAGCGACAACATTATGTTCCAGTTGCTGGTCCTGGCCGGAATTGCCATTTTCCTGATCCTGCGCCTCAAAAGCGTATTGGGCACGCGTGAAGGCTTTGAAAAACCGCCTGTGCAGCAACATCCCGAAGCCCATAAATCGCGCCGCGGTTTCGAGGTGATCGATGGCGGCCCGGATCATGACATTACTGACCATGTCGCCGAAGACAGCGAACAGGCGCAAACACTGGCTGCGATGAAACGGGTCGAGCCCGGTTTTTCGGTCAGTGAGTTCGTTCAGGGTGCGCGCGGTGCGTATGAGATGATTGTGATGGGGTTTGAAAGGGGTAATCTGGATGAAATCCAGCCTTTCCTGTCGGAAGAAGTGTTCGAGACTTTCGTTTCGGTCGTGGCGGCGCGCGAAGATCAGGGCCTGACCATCGAGGCTGAATTCATCGGCGTACGGGAAACCACCCTGACGGATGTGAAATTCGACAAGGATACGAACCAGGCCGAAATCACGATGAAGTTCGTGGGAGAGCTGACCTCGGTCGTGCGCGATCGCGGAGGCGATATCGTCGAAGGCAACCCGAATTCCGTGAAGCGCCAGAAAGACAGCTGGACCTTTGCTCGCGTCATGGGCAAGGACGATCCGAACTGGCTGCTTGTCGCCACGGACGCATGATTGAAACGCTTCGGTCGCTTTTTCTGGTGGGTGCAATGACCATCGCCAGCGCTGCCGAAGCCGAGGCAACGCGATCCATACTGTCGTTTGACGATCTGCAGGGCTGGGCCGAAGATGATCACGGCGCGGCCCTTTCCGTTTTTCTGAACACGTGCGGTGATCTGGATGATCCGGATTGGCGCGCCTTGTGTGGTGTGGCCAGAACATATGAACCGGATGCCGCCCGCGCCTTTTTCGAGTTATTCTTCCGCCCTGTTCTGGTCGAAGATGACAAAGAAGGCCTGTTTACCGGCTATTTTGAACCGGAGCTTGACGGCGCGCGAACCCGGACAGATCGTTTCAAATACCCGATCTACAAGATGCCGCCCGAAGCCCGTGCCGAAGGACCATGGCTGAGCCGTCGTGACATCCTGACCGGTGATGTGATGCAGGGCCGCGGGCTAGAGATTGCCTGGGTCGACGACCCAGTTGAGCTGTTCTTTCTGCAAATTCAGGGCTCGGGGCGTATTCGATTGTCGGATGGCGGTGCGCTGCGGGTTGGATATGGTGGTGCGAATGGTCACCCCTATCGGTCGATCGGTGTCGAGTTGGTGCGACGCGGGGTTCTGGGTGCGCATGAGGTCAGCGCCCAGATGATCCGCGCCTGGGTGCGCAAGAACCCCGAGGCCGGTGCCGAGTTGCTGTTTCACAACCCGTCATACGTGTTTTTTCGCGAAGTTTCACGCGTTGCCCCCGAATTTGGACCTTTGGGGGCGATGAACCGGTCGATCACGACAATGCGCTCGATTGCGGCGGACCCCGCCTATACACCATTGGGCGCACCTGTCTGGGTGGAAAAGGACGGTGAAAACCCGTTGCGACGGCTAATGATCGCGCAGGACACAGGCGCGGCCATCAAAGGCGCGCAACGGGCGGACATCTTTTTCGGTACCGGTGAAGAAGCCGGACAGGCTGCGGGCAGGCTGAAAGATCCGGGTCGGATGGTTCTGTTGTTGCCTATTCAGCGCGCCTATGCCCTGTTACCGGATGAATTCTGATGACCCGGCGCAAACTGACAACCGATGAGATCGAGCTTTGGCGCAAGGTCACCAAACAGGCCGAGCGTCTGCATCCGGACTGTCCTCAGACCGTCCATCCGACCACCCTGCCGAAACCCAGGCCCAGAAAAACACCAAAACCCCGGTTTGAGGTGTTTGAGCTTGGTCAGAACCTTCAGCCGAACTCGAAGCCAAACGATCTGAAACCATCGTTGACGGACGCGCTGCGTGCCGCGCCTGTTCAGATGGATATCAAGGCTTTTGGCCGGATGAAGCGCGGTAAGCTAAAGCCCGAAGGCAAGCTGGATCTTCACGGTATGCGGGTTGATACGGCCCATCCTGCGTTGATCCGTTTTATCCTGAGCGCGCAGGCACAAGGTAAACGACTGGTTCTGGTGGTAACCGGCAAGGGCAAGGACCGCGACGAACCCGGCCCAATCCCGACGCCGCGTGGCGTATTACGCAATCAAGTGCCGCATTGGCTGTCCATACCGCCGTTGGCGCAGGCGGTGATGCAGATCACGCCCGCGCATATCAGTCATGGCGGCGAGGGTGCTTATTACGTCTATCTCAGGCGAATGCGCTAAAAATCCCGACGGGCGCTGGAAATGCCTGTTCGGACCAGAACGCAAACCAGCACGAAGAACACCCCAATCCAGATGAACTGTGTGTTCAGCGAAACGCCAAGGTCTATCAGAACGCCGGTCAGGCCCGGGCCGATGGCCGATCCCAGCACCATGACGGCCGCGGCCATCGCCTTGATCGCACCGATATGCCGGGTTCCGTAGAATTCGGCCCAGAATGCGCTGGGCAATGTGCTGTTTGCTCCAACCGTCAAGGCCAGGAAGACCAGCCCCAGGGTCGCGCCGCTGATCGAATTGGTTGTGCCCAGAATAACGAACCCAAGTGCGATCGGAAGCTGGTAGTAGGGCATGATCCGGGCGGTCCCCCATTTATCCAGCGCCCAGCCTGCGACAAACATGGAAAACAGAGATATTCCGGTAAAGATCGGGAATAGAGCCACCAGTTGGATATGCTGCCAACCCTTCACATCAGCCAGAAAAACCTGATGGAAAAAAAATGCGGTGATGAATGCGGATGGCCCAAGCACTGATGGCACCATAAACCAGAACAAAGGATGGAACAGAGCGTCCCGCCGGGTCCAGTGTTTTCCCTGCATTCCCGATGTTGAAAACGCGTTGGCGAGGCTTTGTGGAGTTCTCTCTTCTCGCAGCAGCCGCATCAGAACCGGAATACCCAGTACCGTGATGCCCGCCGCGGCAACCCACAGCCAGCGCCAATCCAGATAGACCATGGCGCCAACAAAAATCAGCGGCAACAACGCCTCGCCAAGCGCATAGCCGGTGGACGCGATGGAAAGTGCTTTGCCCCGCGTAACCGTGAACCAGCGGGCCATTGCGACCACGGCAAGATGCGTGCTCATCCCCTGCCCAAATAACCGCAGCAGAAAGATCACCAGTGGTAACAGCAGCAGCCAGGTGTTCAGCGCCATTGCAATGGCGGCCAACGCCAGTCCCGCCAACACAACTGGGCCCAATACCCGTACGCGGAAGATATCCGTCAACCCTCCAGCCCAGATCATCACGATTGCAGACAGGGTCGTGCCTAACGTGTACAGCCCACCCCATGCGCCGTGGCTGAGGCCATATTCAGAGCGGATTTCACCAGCAAAGACCGAGATGAAAAAGGTTTGCCCGAAACTGGACAGAAATGTCAGCAGAACGCCGGTCGCAAGCCAGGTCGCGTTGTCCACAAGAAACCGGTGCAGGGAAACCCGCGTCACGGATTGCTCACCTGGGCCTGGCCGGTTTCAGTCAGCACGATTTCTGTTGCGCCAACAGGATTGCGCTGGCTTGGCGGTACGAGGATGTCGATCCCGCGCCGGTCATCGCGCCCAAAGGTTTCGCTGACCCGGCGCACGGAGCGGAGGATAGTCAACAGGGCCGGAGAAGTGGCGGCCACAAAATGGGAAGATTCCGCATCGCTGTTGAAGGCAGTCGTATCCACGATTTCAATCGGATATTTGGACAGTTTCTCGGCCGATCCGATATTGCCCAGCCTTTCACCATCGGCGGTTCCCCTCAGCCGACCTGAAATGTTCAGGATCTTATCTTTCTTGGACACCATCACGACAAAAGGATCAGGAGGATTGTCGATACTGTTCATCTGCGACCGAAAAACATCCACGTCCAGATCGGGAGAGATCAGAATAACACCTTCCAGATTTCGCTTTGCCCAGCCCGGCTGTTTCAGTTCGGTTTGCCGTATCATCTCCATAGCCAGCGCGCCGCCCATTGAATGCGCCACAAGGGCCACCCGCCTGACCCCCATCGACTTGAGAAGACGAATGGTTTCCTCCAGCCCATCACGGGCAAACAACATGCTGTCCAGATCATAGGCATAACCATAGCCTGTCGCGCGGCTGGGCCATGAATAGACAAGGATTTGACCGGGAATACCGATATCATGTGACAGCTGAGCAGCCCTGAACAATGTCTCTGTCTGAGTGGAGTTATAGCCATGCACAAAAATCGTGACTTCGTCAGCCCCACTCAGCCTGTCCTTCAACTGTTGCGGCCCGCTTAGCTGATCGACCTCTGCCAGTACGAACTGCTTTCTCGGGTCAGGGTTTGCGTATGAAAATTTAAGGCTTCCCGGTGAACGGCCCGGTGGTATCGACACGGTCGTTTCCAGAAATTGCAGGCGTTCTGCGCGGCGGAATCCATACGCGCCATCGGGCTCGCGCGCACGTGTGGTGGCCGCAAAAACCGTTTCGGGAGTTCCGATTTTCAATGCAGATGGGACCGTTTCGGATACCGTCCGGTCGACGCAGGCCGCCAGCACGACCGGACACAGAATGAAGATTAAGAAACGCAGCACGGATAGCCCCCGGAAACAAGTGCCGACACGCTACCTTATTCTAATCCCGCGTCCAGCACGGCACGCGCAAAAGCGGCAGAAACCGGCCTGAGCGGGTACAATCTGTAACAGACCGTACCCCTACGAAACCGACCTTTGCCGGTACCGATAGCCTAGACCTCTGTGTCCTCGCCCTGCTCTTTGCGCGGCATTTCTTCGATCAGGCGTGTTTCCAGCAATTGCCCGTTTCGATACAGGATCGGATAGGCCACCGCAGCGATGTGGCTGTTGAATTCCCGGAACGCGCGCAGGGTTTCCAGGTGGATATCGCTGGTCTCAAAGCTTTCCGTACTGCCGTGCTGCAAGCGTTTGAGGTGGCGTTTGCGGCTGTCACGCTCGGCCCGTTTGATTTCGGTTTTCTCAAGGCTCAGCAGACGGGCGCTTTCCAGATCGTCCGAGATCAGAACGTTTGAGGCCAGTTTGAGGTTGGCGAGGATGCCTTCGTGCATCTCAACCAGTTCCGACCAGCCGTCTTTTGAAAATGAAGCACCTTTCTTCCGCATGTCGCCCGCCAGAACAGTCAACCGCTTGGCAACAACGTCGCCCGCAGTTTCCAGACGGATTGCGTATTCCATCAGGTCGCGTGCCACTTTTGCGTTCTGCTTTCCGAATGTCTCCTCGGGAATGGCGGCCACGAATTTTCGAATACCCGACAGGCAGTCGTTCACATCTTCGTCCATGTCCCTTACGGCGCGTATCTGGTCCTTGTCGCCGCTGCGGTACAATTCCAGTGACGGGCGGAACATCGACTCGACCAGATCGCTCATCCGCAGCAGTTCACGCTTGAGGCTGGACAGCGCCTGGGAGGGGCTGCCGGCGGTGCGCACATCCAGCGCGCTGGCCGGGCGACCTGCCTGGGCCAGCGCGTTCGCAGATTTCGGGTCCGGAAAAAACTGCTCGAACGGCGTGCGCAAACGCCCGCAGAACGGCAGCGCCAGCACCAGCAACGAAGCATTGAACGCTAGATGCGCACTGACCAGCATCTGACCGCCCTGCAAATCCCCCAGAACACCGGCACGCAGTGCCGCAGTCGCCGCGAAAAGGGTGACTATCGCCCAGCTGCCGCGCAAGGCCAGGTTGGCAAAAGGTATGCGCCTGGCAGGCATCTCCATCCCCCGGCTCAACCAAACAGGTATGAAGGCTGAACCGAAATTGGCCCCCAATACCAGCGACAGCCCGGCGGCAAACGGAAGCGCGCCAATCTGGACCAGCGTCACACACATCAGGATTGCCGCGACCGAGGAATGCATGACAAAGGCCAGCGCGCCGCCGACCAGAAACGCTGTAATATAGTCGCGTGCCAGATACTCGGCGACGGCAGGCAGAAAGGCACTGTCCCGGATCGGGTCCATGGCTTCGCGCAAAAAGCGCAATGAAATCAAGATGAACGCAATCCCCATCAGGATGCGCCCCAATTGCCGGGGCCTCTTGGCCTCGGTCTTGACAAACAGATACCCGCCAACCGCCAGAAGCAAAGGTATCAGCCAACCCAGCTGGAATGACAACACCTGAATAATCAGCGCCGAACCGAGATCAGCGCCCAGCACGATTGCAAGGCCGGTGGGAAAGGTCAGGAACCCCCCAGCAGCAAAACCCGATGTCAAAAGGGCAACCGCTGCCGAGCTTTGCAGAACCACCGCCATCACAATGCCGACCATTGACGCCTGCGCGTAATGGCTTTGGCCCGTCATGAGGCGCTGGAACGAAGCCCCATAGCTGCGCTCGATCCCTGTGCGGACCATCCGCACTGCGTAAAGCAGCAGCATCGTGGCTCCGGCCAGGCTGATGAGAAAGCTTACTATCGCCATGATCCTACCCGTTCACCAAGTCCAACATTTCCCCGTGCAGCTCGGGTGTAGCCGCTGAAATCACCCGGCCGTCAGATTTCAAGTCAAGCGGCTGACCCTGCCAATCTGTCATCACCCCACCCGCAGCTTCAACCACGGCCAGCACTGGCAGGTAATCATAGGGCTGTAGATCATAGTCGATCACAGCATCCACATGACCCGCCGCCAGCAGGGCATGGGGGTAGCAATCATAGGCGAACCGTCTGGTCTGTCCAGATTGCATCAGCCTGTCGAATAACGCCGGATAATCGCGATAGATCTTGTCCCCTTCGTTTACAAAAAGAATGGACTGATCCAGCCGCGTTTGGGCCGAAGTCGTGATCGCATGGCCATTCAACGTGGCGCCCTGGCCAAAAACGCCGGTAAACACTTCATTTATCGCCGGCATGCCGATCACGCCGATATCGGGTTTGCCGTCAACCAGATGCCCCAACAGAAACCCAAACAGCGGATGACCTGACAGGAATGACCGGGTTCCATCGATCGGGTCGATAATCCAAACCTCGCGGCAATCCTGCCCTTCGAACCCATGTTCTTCTCCAAAGACGCCGTGATCGGGGAAATACTGTTCAAGATAGGCGCGAACCTGGGATTCAACACCCTTGTCGGCCTGTGTCACCGGGCTTTCATCCGATTTGAACTCGACCCCCAACGCGCCACGAAAATACCCCCGCGCTGCTTCGCTGGCCAGGTCAGCGATCTTTACCGCATGAGACAGCAGGTCGGCGCTTTCGTCGGTCTGTGAGGTCCTTGGATTCAGCATTCGATTCTATCCTGTTTAGCGATGATCGTGACCCCAAGGCGGTTAAAAACAGAAACTACCACTTGACGGCCCCTTCCCGATTTTATCCCACTACAATTCCACAAAACAACTCATATACAAACAAAAAAACCAATATTTCCACGTTTTCACAACGATATGTGGATTTTGAAACATGGCACAATTCTCAACGCATGTGCGTAATGATTGGCTGCCGACGAAACAGGCGCACCCAAAGGCCAAAGGGTGGCGACGAAAAAACGAGTGAGGTTCTGTCGGTAACACGGCCCCTATAGATTTGAAGAAAAGGATTAAGCTTTTCTGAAAAACAAGTTTCCGGGCGTCGTTCCGCTTTAAGCGACATCTGGGTGCCGCGCAATATTATGAGCGTCGAGAACCACGTTCCTGAAAACCGGCAGCAAGCAACCAAATGCGTCGGAACCCACTTGATGAGTTTTCGTGGAATACACCGATAGGTAGCGCGACCTAGGTGTGTGACCGAGTGCTGAGGGTTCCAGCATTATACAAACCTCTACATTTCACTTTGCCACTGATCACTGTAAATCGGGCCCAGCTCTCGGATAGTCAGCTTCTCGTTTGACGAAAGATCGATAACAGGAGCATCCAAAATAAGCTTCGCACGATCGAGTCCGCGGACAAATGACATTGCCATATTCTCATCCCGGGAATCCCGGTGCCGAGAGGGCCACGCGCGACAGGTGTCAAGCCGTGCATTGATATGTGAAGCAAGGTCATCACGTACAAAGAACGCGTTCACGCCCGCAGAGTTGGTTCCGACAAATTGATACCCTTTCGCAGCGGCCAGCATTTTGAAAGCACCTATCGATGCACCATAGTACTGACCTGAATGATGCGCCGAGAAACGCTCGAAACTTGGATCGTATGGGATTGTCAGATTATATAAATCACCAAAGATCGCATTATACTCTACGATAAGTATCGCCGGAGATACGGAACTTATCGCATCCAGCACCCAATAATCATTGCCGTCAATATCGACGCTTAAAATGCCAATATCGCCCGCCAGACCGTGTTTGATCAGCAGTGTGTCGATATTTTCTGCGGTAATAAAGGCTTCTACAGGTGTTATGTCATTCAAGACGTGGATCGGATCAACCCGAACGTGCGCGATATTTGTGGCTGACCCATCCATGACAAGACCTCGCCATCCTCTGTGACGGGCCAAAAAGCGGGTGTTCGATTCAGTGTAGTTTTCAACTCCAAACTCAACAAAGACGCGTGGTATGCTTGGCAGTTTCGAGACCAGCCACTCGATAATACCATCTTCTCCAAATTGAGAGTGGATGCGGAACTCCGCTTCAGCTATGCACCCAAGTCTTTCAATCGCCTGAACCTGCCGCGCGGCGACCTGTCCAGTGGCCAGAAGCAAGCGTTCCTGGCGTGCAGCAATTTCCGCGAGATGATCTGGAGACATCTGCGAAACGGGCGCAGATGTAGTCAGCGCTATGGAGGGGTGCATGAGGCGTGATAAGGCGCGACGCAGTTTCACTTTGGATTTCCACGGCAGAATTGAGACAGCGGCATCAAAAGCCTTTACGTTTAGGCATCAGCAAAAGATCAGTATGCGGAGAACCGGCTTTGGACTCGCCTTGTCGCAATGCCTCGTACATCTGATCAAGGGTACCAACAGAAAGTGGGTTCAGGTTTTCTGACTTAGATCCGCCAAGATCGATGACCTGTATATCGTCGCGTGATGCGATCGCGTCGCGTAACAATTTGTAACCACCGGAACGCTCAAGACCATAGGGCCAAAACTCAAGCACAACCGGGCAACGCATTGTGATCATACTTTTTGCACAGGCCAGCACATGACCTTCATGCCCTTGCGTATCGATCCAAATCAAGTCTGGCCCGGCTTCAGGCAGCAGGCCGTCCTTTGCTAAACTGTCAAAAGTCCGAACCGGCACATCCTGGAGGATCCAGTCGCCCTCGTCATGAAGATTATTGGCGATGTCAGCAGAGACCCGAAGGCGATGATCTCCGAAATTGGAAGGGGAGAGTTCCATCTGCATCGTACCGTTTGTGTTCGAAATGGCCATTTGGTGGCAAGATACCTTTTGTTCTACGTCATGCAGAAGTGTGTTGGCACGCAAAAGTCGAAAGTTTCGCGGGTCTGGTTCAAAAGCGATAACGCGGGCAAAACCGACCCGTGCCGCATGGATCGAATGGGAACCGATATTCGCGCCGATATCCACGAAGCAGGACATTGCAACCTCATGCCCGTTTTGCCTAAGAATCTGTATTACATCGTCAATGGCGCGCTCCTGGAACTGGCCAGTCTGGCGAAGAGACCCGCCAATCACGGTATCACTTCGATGGGTAATCCAGTGCCCTCCTGCCACGCCGCGCGACACGACAAGATCCGAGTTTTGCACGAAAGGCTCTGATGAGGTCAATTTTGTTGCGGAGGGTTCGCCCCCTTCTGAAGTGAAAGATACCCCGTTGCCATTTTCTTCCATGGATTTAGATGATGCGTACAGGCGTTGGCTTGTTGGCCAGTGCAGTGCCAGATACTCTGGGCTGGTCATCCATTGTTGGAACTGACGCCGCGGAGATCCGTCGTGATTCAGTACCCATCTTCGAAACATTCCACGCGGCTTACCATCCGCGTGGAATAGTAGCCTCCGCAACGCACGAACTGGACGCCCGTGTGTTGGACGGAACAGCCTATTTTCCAGCGCACCGCGCTTGGGTTGCACTTGAGTCATCGTATGCGCTCTTTGTAGTTGGGCGATATCGCCGCGAAGGCTCGACATTTCCGTGGCAAGAGGTGGAACGTTGCCCAGCGCTTGGTGAATCTCTGATAAAGCTCTGTCAAACCGGTAGACGCCTTGGATCAGGTCCATCCCAATTCGAAGGGAAAAGGCCCCATCCAGAGCGCCGAGCTCCGGCCCATCAACCTGTGCCACTACTGCATAATCAAGCGAAACATCTGTGAAAAGACTAATCAAATGGGCAGCAGCTTCGTCTCTTGGCTCACTACCCTGCAAACGAAGAATCACGTTACGCGCGAACCCGACATGCTCGGTGAGAAAACTGGTTAGCGCCGGGGGCAACGGCCTCAGGTGTGTCGGGTCAAGATGGAAATTGACCAGGCTAACAAGCGGGTTTTCCGGATTGGGCGTTTCCAAAATCAAAAGGCCACCAGGGCGTAAAACTCGGTGCGCCTCTGTTGTGAGTTCACGTATATCGTTAAACGGCAGATGCTCGATCAAATGAAACGCGGACACCAGCGCAAGTGCGTTGTCTGGCAGCGCTTTCAACGCTGGCAGCGCCTCTTCATTTTCAACAGCCAGACCTTTTTTTGAGCGATATCAAGCATACCGTTGTCGATATCAACGCCACGCGCGCTCAGGCCAGCCTCTTTCAGAATTTCAAGCCATTCACCTCGACCGCATCCTAGGTCAAGCGCCTGCGCGTCCCCTTCCTGTGCGGCGAGTGGCGCCAGAAAGGGCTGATACACTCGCAAGCGTTCCCGAATAAGAGAAGGATCGCCACGAAATCGCGCCTCGAAATCGCGATAGAAGGTGTCAGCCATACTCCGTACTTTCACATATTGTAAGGTTTTGTCCGAGATGGGTGCGCCTATCTCAGCGAGTTAACCTGATAGTTAGTGCATGACAGGCCAGAGGTCATCCCGTTTCTGGCTCGGATATCGCGCAGTCATACACATTTCGCTTTGGTATGCAGGATCCGCCAGCCTAAGTGTGATCGGCGAAGGGACTGTATTCCCGGGATACGATTTCAGCCCGTATCCGAACCGATCTGGACCGGATACAAACACCGTTTATTCCACCAATAACCCATAGTGACGGCAACAGGCCGTTCAGGTCACCCGTCCAGCATCCATTTCAGTGTGTCTTCCAGAGTGTGACGGATGCCGATTAGGATCCGGTTCTCTAGATGTGTGGGATCGCCCATCAAAACCTTGATTTCTTGCGCGCGCATAAAGGAAGGATTAGACACAACCTCGATCTCATGGCCGGTTATGGTTCGGCACATGTCCAGAATCTCTGCCAGCGCGGTTGCTTTACCGGAGCAGATATTCACGGTTTCACCTTCGGGTGCGTTTTCCAAAAGCAACCTGTATACTCGTGCTACATCGCGTACATCGGAAAAGTCCCGCGCGACATCCAGGTTTCCCAATTCTATCTGTGGCTGCTTATGCCGGAAATGAGAAACGATCTTGGGAACAAGAAACTTGGGGTCCTGGCCAAGACCGGTATAATTGAATGGTCGGGCAATCACGACAGGAAGACGGTCGTTATACAGCCGAGCCATGTGCTCCATTGCAAGTTTTGAAACCGCGTAATCGTTAACCGGTGCCGGGGGAGTAGATTCCCCTATGGATGGTACGGCGGCGTTACCATAAATATTCGCGCTACTGGCCAGAACGACGGCTTTGCGGCCATGCCCGGTGTTGGCAAGCGCTTCAAGTAAGCACCGCGTCCCCATCAGATTGACCTGATAAAAACTCTCGGCGGTTCCGTGTGCCACAAAAGCGACGCCTGCCAAATGCAGCACCGCATCCGGAGCAACGTGAGTGATAACCTGCTCCAGACCTGACGAATCCGTTAGATCTGCTTCCAGATATTTGGGATCGGGTTTGGGGGCCGGATTTGTTCCGGTGCCCCAAACGTCCCACCCCGCTTCTGCAAGCTCCATTGCGGCGTAGTGTCCGGTAAAGCCATAGCGTCCGGTAATCAGAACTCGGGGTGCCGGCATCAAAAGGACACACCCTTTTCGTTACGTGCAAGATCCGCCTCAACCATCATCTGGCAGAGATCCTCCAGAGATGTTGTCGCCTCCCAACCGAGCTCTCGTTTTGCCTTGCTCGCGTCGCCAATCAACAAATCCACTTCGGCAGGGCGATAGAATTTGGGGCTGATCCTCACAAGAATACGGTTGCTTTCCGCGTCTACGGCCACTTCTTTCTCACCTTCACCTTCAAAACGCAGCTCGATACCCGCGCTCTTGAAAGCCATGGAGACAAAATCCCGCACTGTCTCGGTGCGACCGGTCGCCAGCACAAATGTATCGGGTTCATCAGCTTGCAGCATACGCCACATGCCATCCACGTAATCCCGGGCAAACCCCCAATCGCGCTTTGCGTCAAGATTGCCCAGCTCAAGGCAATCAAGTTGACCCAGTTTGATTTTGGCAACCGCGTCAGTGATTTTGCGTGTTACGAACTCCAACCCCCGCAAAGGGCTTTCATGGTTGAACAGAATGCCTGAGCTGCCGAATATATCGTAGCTTTCTCGATAATTGATGGTCATCCAATGCGCGTATAGTTTGGCAACACCGTAGGGGCTGCGCGGCCAGAACGGAGTCGTCTCGCGCTGCGGCACTTCCTGAACCTTGCCAAACATTTCGGAAGTGGAAGCCTGATAGAACCGGATTTTGGGGTTCACTATTCTGATAGCTTCCAGCAAATAAAGTGCGCCAACGCCGGTGATCTGCGCGGTTGTGTGCGGTTGTTCAAACGAGACGCCCACAAAGCTTTGGGCCGCCAAGTTATAGATCTCATCCGGTTCCACCTTCTGAATAAGCCGGATCATTGTCCCCATGTCAGTCAGGTCGAGTTCCGACAGATCCAGATTGGGATGGTTACGAATACCAAGCTCTTCAATGCGCCAGAAATTCGTGGAAACAACCCGGCGGAAGGTCCCCACGACGTTATAACCCTTATTCAGCAACAGCTGAGCGAGATAGGCACCATCCTGTCCTGTGATACCTGTGACGATTGCAGTTTTTGTCACTCTAAATCCCTTTCCGTTTTGTCTCTTGCCTGTCAGAAAATCCTCGCCGACATGAGCAATGCTTTTTTGTCTACTTAGTCGTGCGTGCAAGACCGCTTTAGTATTAGTTTGCTTAAACAGGTCAATTCAAAGTTCCGCATTAGAGTTGAAACCTGAGAACCCAAGCACTGGACCATAAGCGCGGATATTTTGACGAAAGACTGGGCCTGCGCTAAGCCTTAACACACATCAATATGCATCGGTTTAGTTAGGTGCGTACATAGCCCGCCCCATATCCCGAGCCACATCTGACCAACTGCGCAGTGGCGCAGTTTTGATTTTTTCTTCCAGTTCTGAACGGTGGGCAGCGTCATTGAGCCTTAAGACGGCCTCGCCGATGCTTTGGACGCTCATTGCATCACAATATTCAACAAGATCCATTCCTACTTCGACGAGCGAGCTATTCTGGGCGACTACGGCCGTTTTTCCGTAGGCCAACGCCTCGCCCACGGGCAGGCCCCATCCCTCGTAAACACTCGGCATCAGCACGAACTGGCAGTTCTTGTAAAGGACGCCAAGCTCCTCATCTGTTGGTCCGTCAACCATGCTTACATAGCCGTAAATATCGCCTGTCCCCTCCAATAGGTTATCGAACTCGTCTGTAAGCCAGCCTTTGCGGCCGGCAAACACAAGCTTAGGCAGATCAACATGGCCCTGATCAACAAGGTACTTCCACGCCATCGCGGTGCGCCAGATATTCTTACGCGGTTCGACCGTACCAACACAAAGCGCATAAGGCTCACCAATAATTTTCCGCAGGTGGACACTTAGCTGGCTGGCGTCTTCAAGATGGGGGAAAGCGTCGAACGAAATCCGCGAAGACACGGGCCCTTGTTTCTGGGCATTCTCGTCTTCGAGCCCAATCTTGGACAACCCCGCCTGCGCCAAGGGAACAGCGGTCGCATTTCTCTGGATATCGTGTGCTTGAAAAAAGCGTAAAAGATCCTGCCGGGTCGCCTCAGAGATTGTCATGTAGCGGCTTGTGTACTCCCGACTGTCTAAAAGCCAGTCATAAAATACATAAGGCATGCTTGCAGCTGTAAACTGTGGTGCCACGATGGGGATCAGATCGTACACCAGCGAATGTACTTCCATCCCATTCGCTTTCGCCTTCTTGAACGCTTGGGTATGGCGTGACAGCCAGCTGCTGTCCAGAAGCACAAGATGGTCACCTTCTGTGGCCACATCGAACAATGGTTGCTCGGTTCGGCGAGACCCCGAGGTTTCGACGGGTGCTTTCTTCCGCCGGGCCGCACGCCACATCTCTGATGACATGTCCTTTTTTCGAAATACAGATTCTCGCCTGAGCAGGCCCATCACATCCAATCTGGTGCGGTGAAAGATATACTTTGCAGGTTTATTTCGATACCTGTCCAACATCGGAAGATTGGAGTGCACAGTCTTCCAGGGATAAAAAACCTGCCGCAACTTAGCTGGCGACGAAAAGGTACCTCGCCCCATCTCCTCGAGAAGCAGACAGCGTTGATCCCCGGAGTTTGAATCGCACCAACAAAGGTAAACAAGCTTTGGATCGCTTAGTTTAGAAAACTCAGAGATCAACTCAACAACAACACGCTGAATGCCTGAGTAGCGATCAACTTTTTTGATATAGTCGATTAGTCCTGAGATATCGAAGAATACTTTTTTGCCATCTTGGTTAAACGTAGGGGCGTTCATAGCTTACTCTCCATGCAGTCTGCCAGATGAAGTGGTCTCATCTTTTTGGATTGTTTCGCAGTAATACCGAAGTGTACTGATTTTAAGGGCTTTTGCGACTAACTCGACTTCATGAGCAAGTAATCGCGCTTTTCTGGAAAATTGAGGTTCACACAACAGAAGGGCTGACTCTTGACGGCGAGTGTGGCGTCTGCCTGACAGAATGCCGAGTAATGCTGAGACCTGCGCGCAGCGCCGAGGTCGATTGGACCAAAACCACGTGACATTTTAGAGGGGAATTGCCAGGCATGACAGTCCTTTCGAAGTTTATGGGCTCTATTTCCGGGATGGGTAACGGTCCCGTTAGTCCAGTCTTTGCAATACCGCTCGCACGTCCGCTGCAACGTTCGACCAAGTGCGAAGCTGCGGTTTATGCGCAGCAATGCGTGCGCGAAGGTTCTGAGCGAACTCCGGATCTGTCAGCAGCCTTGTGATATGGTTTGCAAGTTGATCAGGCCGATCTGGATCGAAATAGACACCAAGATCTCCGCACACTTCTTTCAGAACCGCCGCAGTAGAGCAAAGCGCTGGTGTACCAAACCACAAGGCTTCACCGGCGGGTAAACCCCAGCCCTCCATTCGGCTAGGCATGACAAGTGCCAAAGCATTCTTGTACAGGTTTACAAGGTCTGTCTGATTGGGGTTCTCGCGGAAGACCACGTGCTCACGGATCGTTGTGCATTCGTCTGATTGCAGATAGGTGCTTGTTTTGTGACGCAACGCCCCTGCCAGAACCAAAGTGGGTACGTCTTTCCCGTCACGCTTCAGAATGCGCAATGCTTCGAATACGACATCCAGGTTCTTGCGGCCCAGCATCGATCCAACTGTCATGATATATGGATTATCCGGAATATCTTGCTCGGATTGCTCGGTTCCCTCGGGGCATTCATGAACCAAGGGGACTGCGTAAACCTCTGGCGCTTCCGGCAGAACACCTTTTTCGGAGAAGTCCAGAACTTCCTGTCGCGTAAATTCGGAGTTTGTTAACAGCGCCTTGGCGCGGGAAACCAGCAGTTGGTTATCCCCTATGAAGTTGCGCGGGAAACTTGCCAGCTGGTGTTCAAAATCGTGCATGGGGATCATGTCATGCAGCAATGGAATGATATCGCAAGACACCCCTTTACGATCCAGAGTGCACAGGATTTCAACGATCAACTTGGGCCGCCCACAACTCACCAACGTCTTTCCAGACATGTCGATGGGCGTCATGTCTGGGGCTATCGCCTCCCAGGCTTTGCGGTTTCTGCGCCCGACCAGCGGTCTGACGGCCGCCAGCACCAGATCCCTCATAATTGACTTGGTGTAGTGGTGACTGCGCACGCGCAATTGCCGGATACCGATTGGAACGTTCAGGTCAACGCCACCATCTGCTCGTATGGTTGGGAATACTTCTAGAAGTTCATTATGACCCTGCGAGAAAACGGCGAATCTGACGGACGCGTCCTGTTTTCTGAGCTCAGCGCCAATCTCGGCAACGACCCTGGCGATCCCGTAATAACGCAGCTTACCGGTCGAGGCTAAAAGCACCTCGGTCAGGTCATAGACAACCTGCCGCTTCTTGGCTGCATTGAGATCGTTTTCCATTTCCGTTTTCCTTCGGCCACCCGGTCAGTCTAAAGCGGTTATCCAACCGTGTCCTAGACCCTGGAATAGACGTCCTCATAGCGGATGATGTCATCTTCGCCCAGATAGCTTCCGGTCTGCACTTCGATCAGCACCATTGGAACCTTGCCTGGGTTTTCCATGCGATGCACAGCGCCAAGCGGAATGTATACGGACTGGTTTTCAGTGACCAGCTTGACGTCGTCATCGACGGTCACCTTCGCGGTTCCCTCAACAACAATCCAGTGTTCGGACCGGTGGTGATGGCTTTGTAGCGATAGTGCTGCGCCGGGGTGTACATGAATACGCTTGACCTGAAAACGTCCGCCAACCACCAGGCTTTCAAACCAACCCCACGGGCGGAAATCCTTGGGAAAAATGGTGGCCTGGCTTGCGCCCTTGACTTTGAGCGCCTCGACAGCCTTCTTCACGTCTTGCGCACGGGATTTGTCCGCCACCAAAACCGCGTCGGATGTAGCCACAGCGATTATGTCCTTCAGGCCGATGCCGACCACTTCCAAATTACCCGCCTCAGAACGCAAAAGCGTGTCATTACAGTCTATTGAGGTCGCATTACCTGTGGCCACAACTCCGTTGTCATCCGGTCCCGCCTCACGCCAAACCGAACCCCAGTCACCCAGGTCAGACCAGCCAGCAGAAAATGGAACAACGCTCAGGTTGTCGGCCTTTTCCATCACCGCATAGTCGATCGAGATATCTTCGGCCTGCTTCCAGGCCTCTGGGTCCAGCCGTAGAAAACCCAAATCCGTTTTGGCAGCTTCGCAAGCGGCCCGGACCGGAGCCATCAGTGTCGGGGCGTGGGTTTCAAAAGCGGCGATGACGTCACAGGCCCTGAAAAGAAAAATGCCACCATTCCACAGATGCTTGCCGTCGGCCAGCATCGCAGAGGCGGTTTCAACATCTGGTTTCTCGACAAAGCTGTCGAGTTTGACAGGAGCGGTGCCCTCCGGTGCTCCAGCCAGTTTAAGATAGCCATAGCCGGTCTCGGGCCGATCCGGTGTTATCCCAAAGGTTACCAACTGCCCGGCTTGGGCTGCTGGAATACCTGCAGCCACGGCTGCACGAAAGGCGTCAGCATCAGGTACAACATGGTCGGAGGGCTGAACCAGCAATAGGGCTTCGGGGTCGGACTTTGCCACATGGAGGGCTGCCGCCAGAACCGCCGGCGCGGTGTTGCGCCCCTCAGGTTCAATCAGAATCGTGCCTGGATCAATGCCAGCCGCCTGCAATTGTTCAGTCACGATAAACCGGAAATCAGATCCGGTCACCACTACTGGTGCATCATAGTCCGACCCTGACACGCGCCGGGCCGAGGATTGAAACAGGGTCTCGTCCCCGGTGATCGCTGTAAACTGCTTGGGATAGGATTTCCGGGACAGCGGCCAAAGACGGGTGCCAGAACCACCGCAAAGAAGAACAGGAGTGATGGACACGATCAGATAACCTTTGCCAATAAATGCAAGTGCCTAGTGTCAACTTAAGGGCGCAATTTCAAGGTTGTTCCACTACCACTGGGTACGTTTTGGCGAAAAAACGCTAAACACCTGCCCCCTGAGACCGCATTGTCCAGGCATTTCGGCCTCAATTTCCCAGTTGAGGTTCGATCGCCACGTGCCTCCAACGTGGCGTGCCTCAGACAAACCGCCACGCTTCCAGTTGGCAAAAGGGAAAAGCGGCAGTATCGGACCCGAGCAGCTACAAAACGTAACGGCTCAAATCCGCTGATTTGGTCAATTCACCCAGATTGTCGTTCACGAACTGTGCATCGACCGTTATTTCTGTTCCGGCCCTGTCTGGTGCAGTGAATGACAGCTCTTCAAAGACTCGTTCCATGACTGTGTAAAGTCGCCGCGCACCAATGTTTTCAATGCTCTGGTTCACATCGGCTGCGATCCGCGCCAGGGCTGCAATACCATCCTCGGTAAACCCAACCGTAACCTCTTCGGTGGCCATGAGGGCCGTGTACTGACGGGTCAATGCGTTGTCGGTTTCGGTCAGGATACGAACGAAGTCTTCCTCGGTCAGCGCGCGCAGCTCTACCCGGATGGGCAGACGGCCCTGCAATTCAGGCAGAAGGTCTGATGGTTTGGCGATATGGAACGCACCGGATGCGATGAACAGGATGTGGTCGGTTTTCACCGGACCGTGCTTTGTAGAAACGGTTGTGCCTTCGATCAGGGGCAGCAGGTCGCGCTGTACACCTTCGCGACTTACATCACTACCACGCGCTTCTGTGCGGGCGCAGACCTTGTCAATCTCGTCCAGAAAAACGATGCCATTCTGTTCCACCGATTCCAATGCGGTGCGGGTGACCGTCTCATCGTCCAGCAGCTTGTCGGCCTCTTCCCCGATCAGCACCTCATAGCTTTCGGCGACAGTCAGACGTTTTCTAACAGTGCGCCCGGCAAACGCCTTACCGAAGATATCGCCCAGATTCATCATCCCCATCTGACTGCCAGGCTGTCCCGGAATATCGAACATCGGCATTGGGTTTGAACTGTCCGCGACGTCCAGTTCAATGACCGTCTCATCCAGCTCACCCGACTTGAGCTTTTTGCGGAACATCTCTCGTGTGCCTTCACGGGCATCCGTACCAGCGATGGCGTCAATCACGCGGTCTTCGGCGGCCTGATAGGCTTTGGCCTTGACGTCTTCGCGCATGAATTCCCGGGTTTGCAGAATGGCGGCATCGGCCAGATCGCGGATGATCTGTTCCACGTCGCGACCGACATAGCCAACCTCGGTGAACTTCGTGGCTTCGACCTTGATAAAGGGTGCGCGCGCAAGCTTGGCCAGACGGCGGCTGATCTCGGTTTTGCCGACACCAGTGGGGCCGATCATCAGGATGTTCTTTGGATACACCTCTTCGCGAATATCGTCCGGCAACTGCTTGCGGCGCCAGCGGTTGCGCAGTGCAACGGCCACGGCGCGCTTGGCATCCTTTTGCCCGATAATGAAACGATCCAGTTCCGAGACAATCTCGCGCGGGGTCAGGTCGGTCATATGTGTTCTATCCGTTTGTTTCGCACCGGAACCTAATCATAAGCTGCGAAAACACAAGCTGATCACAAAAAACTCACGCCAACACACAAACCGAACACGGAAATTCGAGGTGATGTGAATCGCCACACAGATATTTGCTGCGCATAGTCTGCGTCAACGGGCAAAGTCGCCCGCACTTATCTAATGGAGAACGTAAAATGATGACTCGTCGTTCACTTTTTCTGAACGCGGCTGCCACTGGCGCGGCTCTGACTCTGGTCGGCACCAATGCGGCTTTGGCCGGGGGTGACAAGAAAAAGGGTCATTTCGAGGGGCGCTCGAAGCACGAAACCAGCGGCTCGGTCAAAGTAAAAAAGGATGGCGATCGTTATATCGTTGAATTAGGCAACGACTTTTCGTTGGACGGTGGCCCCGACCCGCGTGTGGCATTCGGTAAGGATGGCGAATACGACCCGTCATCTAAGCTGGGTGCACTGCTGAATTTGAAAGGCAAGCAATCTTATGCGGTGCCTCCAACTATGGACATCTCGGGCTACAACGAAGTTTACATCTGGTGTGAGGTCGCTGGCGTCCCGCTGGGTGTTGCGTCGCTTAAATAATCTGAACGACAGAGGCCGGATCATCCGGCCTCTAATCCGTCGTTAGCTGACACGGCGCATATCTGCTACACTCGCCCCAAAGCATTTGAGCACGGGGCGAGTTGTATGACGAAAATTGCCAAGATCACCCTGCTGTTCGTGGTGTTCGTGGACCTGATCGGACAAGGTCTGGTCTTTCCCATCATCAATTCGCTGATCATGGAAACGAGCTCCGGTTTCCTGCCGGAAAGCACGCCTGTCGGCCGCAGGCATTTTTATTATGGTCTGGTGATCGGATGCTTTTTCCTGTCGTGGTTTCTGGGCGTTGTTTATGTCTCGAAAGTGTCTGACTCGATTGGGCGAAAGAATGCATTGCTGGTCTGCCTTGGGGGCGCGCTGGCCGGATATGCGTTGACCATTGTGGCGCTTTATCTCAATAACCTGCTTCTGCTGATCGTTGGCCGTTCGATTACCGGGTTCACTGCGGGTAATCAGCCCATCGCGCAGGCGGCGATGATCGATGGCAGCACCGACGCGTCTGACCGGGACCGAAACATGGGCTACATCGTGACTGGTGTTAGCTTTGGCCTTGTCGGGGGGCCGATCATAGGCGCGGTTTTGTCGGATTCGGCGTTATTTGGCGGCTTTGCCACGTTGAAAACCCCGTTCTATGGCGCGTTCGTGTTGGTTCTGGTGGCGATATTTCTGGTGCTGCTCTTTTTCAAGGACACCCGAACCAAGCGCGAGCCCTTTGTGTTTCGCCCCCGTGATATTACCGATAGCCTGATCGCAGTTGGCGAACACCCGCTGGTTCTGAAAATCCTGCCGGTTTATTCGTTTTTCATGATCGCCAATGTCACATTCTACGTGTTTGTCGACAATTTCCTAACCAGCGCATTCGGGTATGGGGTCATCGGGGGCAGCGTGGCGATGGTGGTCATCGGTGTGGCGTTGGCCTTTTCCAGCACGTTCCTGGTGAAGCCTGCCCAGGAAAGGTTCAGCAAACACGCGATCATTTACACGTCGCTTGTGGTGATGGTCATTTGCGGGTTTGCCTTTGCCTTCAGCCCAAGCGGTGTATTCAGCTATGTCCCGGTGTTTTTCTTCTATTTCCTGTTCGGGGTCGCCTATCCAACGCTGTTGGGCCTGTTCTCCTCAAGCGTCAGCGAGGCGGATCAGGGCTGGGCCATGGGCGTGGCCACTGCCGTGTTCTGCCTTGCGGGCGGGATCATGTCACTGATCGGTGGCGGATTGATGAGCATCGATATCCGCGTGCCCTATTACATCGTGATCGTAGCGGCGGTCCTGGGGTTGATCGGTATGCACCGTCGATGGAAAGGCAAAGAGATCAAAGCGCTTTTAGCCTGAGATCGTCTCAACCGTCAGGTTGCCATTGGTATAGACGCAGATATCTGCTGCGATGGCCATGGATTGCCGGGCGATGTCCTCTGCGGATCTGTCGCTGTCCATCATGGCACGCGCGGCGGCCAGAGCGAAGTTGCCTCCCGACCCGATGGCAGCCACATTGTGTTCGGGTTCCAGAACATCCCCTGCCCCGGTGATGACAAGCAGATCCTTGCCGTCTGTCACGATCAGCATCGCCTCAAGCTTTTGCAGATACTTGTCTGTGCGCCAGTCCTTGGCGAGTTCAACCGAGGCGCGGGCCAGTTGGCCGGGCGTAGCTTCAAGCTTGGCTTCCAGCCGTTCCAGCAACGTGAAGGCATCCGCTGTCGATCCGGCAAAACCTGCCACGATCTCGAACCCTCCGGGAGACAGGCGGCGCACCTTGCGCGCGGTGCCCTTGATCACGGTCTGACCCAGACTCACCTGACCGTCGCCGGCAATGACGACATGACCGTCCTTCTTGACGCCGATAATCGTTGTGCCGTGCCAACCGGGAAAGTCGTTATCTGCCATGATCGTCTCCGCTTTTGCTGGCGGTATATATGGGCCGGACCGGTTGTTGGCGCAACCCATTGCCAAACTGCCCAAAAGATATGCAAAAAATGCAATTCGGGGTTACCGGACCAGCAATTGTGAGTCCGGCCAAGCGGTACTAGATGAGGCTCACAACCGACGACGGGTCGGCTGTTTCTTCAATAAGGACTGCGCACATGGCAACCACAGCTAATATTCATGCGCCGCTCGGAGCAGCTACCATCCTGCACGTGGCGGACGTTTTCATCAATGCATTCGACAGTGTTGTCGCATGGAATGAAGCACGTAAAACACGTAACCTTCTGTCGGAACTCAGCGACACGCAGCTGGACGATATCGGTCTGAGCCGCGCGGATATCGCAAAAATCTGATCCAACCGACGGATCATCAAACCGAACCAGCCGCCCGGATTTCCGAGCGGCTTTTTCGTTGCTCAACTCTGGATGTATTTCCCGGCAAGATCGGGTAAAAAAGCTTCGACCGCGGCAGTTGCAATGACGTGCAGAGTGCCAGCTTCTTCATCAGCTACATCCAGACCACCTTTGACCGCGCGAACCTCGGCTCGGCCGCGCGGCATGTCGGCAGCAACCAATTCACAATTCACCTGTTCCGGATTCTGAACGCCGATTGTCACAAGCACGCGCATTTCGTTGTGATCGATCCCCAGCTTTGAAAACAGCGTGATGGATGAATGATGCAGCGCGTCCTGTACCGCGCGGCGGGCTGCTTTGGTATAATCCTGACCATAAAGGTCATTACCAGTGCCCATTTCCAGGATGATCCGCTTTTCACTCATTGCGCCGGGTCCATGTTGAAAGAAACGATCAGTGCAGCGTTGGCTATCACCGTGTGGCCGTCACCATTCGGTTTTTCGATGTCCAACCCACCTTTTGTGACGGTAATGTTGGGCTGACCATAAGGGAAAACGGCTTTGAGGGCGTCGATATCCACTTGATCCGGCTGCTGCACGCCGATCTCGGCATCAATGATCATCGCCTCTTTCGGGAAACCAAAAAGTTCGGCCATATTGACCGAGTTGTGCCACAGCGCGTCCCTGATCGCCCGCAGCGACGCCTCGGTATAGTCCATCCGGCGCAGGGATGTGCCCATCCCGAATTCTACAAGAACGCGCGTTTTTGCCATTGGTTTCCCCGCCGTTTCAACAAAAAAGGCGCCCCAATCTGAGACGCCTTTCGAACAATCCGTTATCGCCAGATCAGATGGATTCGTCGATCCAGCTTTGCAGCGCGGCTTTGGGGGCAGCGCCTGCGCGGTTCGATACAACCTGACCGTCCTTAAAGATGAACAGCGCCGGGATGCCGCGCACGCCCATGGCGGCGGCAGAGTTCGGGTTGTTGTCCACGTCCACCTTGGCGATCTTGACCTTGCCGCCATATTCGGCGGCCAGCTCTTCCAGTGCCGGACCAATCTGCTTACAGGGTCCGCACCATTCGGCCCAGAAATCCACTACAACTGGAACGTCCGAGTTCTTGACTTCGGCGTCAAAGGTTTCGTCGGTGACGGCTACGGTCGACATATTATGTCTCCTGAATGAAATGCGCTTGGGCTGTGAAGGTAGGGGTGGCAGTAGGCAAGGTCAAGATATCTGGGTGCAGGCCACGGCATCCGTCACAAGATCGTGTGGCAACCACATAAGATTTGCCGTTCTTGTCCAAAGGATTGCGGTGCGTATCTTATGGTCCGGATAGATCTGCGACAGGGCCTGCGCATACGCGCCCATTTGGCGAAGCAACCCTTCGGGGCAATCTTCGACCCGGTTCGGAACGGTGGCATTTGATTTGAAATCAATTACATGGACTTCGGTGTCCGTCACGATCAGGCGGTCGACAATCCCATACATTCGCTGCCCGCGCAGGTCGGCAGTTACAGGTACTTCGGCCAATGTGTCCGGCGTGAAAATGTGTCGCAGGCTTTCGGATGTCAGCACGCCTGTGACTTCGGTCAGCAATGCGTTCTGATCCTCTTGCCCCATGCCGGGCAGCAGGCGGGCGCAAAGCTCTGGCCAGTGGTCCTGCGTGACTTTGGGCAGATGCTCAAGCAGCAGGTGCACGCGGGTTCCGCGCAGTTTGGCAGCGTCTTCATCCAGACCAGCGTCACCTGGCAACGCCTTGGCCCCACCCAGATCCGAAGGGCTGATGGTGGCCGCAGGTACAACCGGTTCAGGTGCAGGGTGCAGGAACATATCAGGTAGATCTGAATGTTTAGCCGATGCGCGTGACAGCTCAACCAGTGGAAACCCATCCCAGTCGCCATGGGACAGCCGACGTGTATCTGAACCAGGCAGTTGCGTTGCCCCGGCCCTTTCCATCGCTGCTTCTACCATCTGGTACCAGCTGTTGCCATCTTTACCCAAATCACCTGCCGCTGCCACGATCAGCCACTTTTCAGCCCTTGTTAGAGCCACATAAAGCAAGCGAAGCCGCTCGTTTTCCTCGCGGGTGCGCGCCTCTGTCCGGGCGCGAGTGATCAGGTTCGGCGATTGGTCTGCCGAAACCTTCCACAGCGGTGTCCCGTCTGCCACCATGATTTCGGCGTCGCGTGGCGGCTGGCGTTTGCCGGTATCAGGCAGAATGACGATCGGAGCCTCCAACCCCTTCGAGCCGTGCACCGTCATCACCCGGATCATATTTCCGACCCCGCTCATCTGTCGTTTGATCTCCAGATCGTCGGTCTGCATCCAGACCAGAAATCCAGTCAGGCTGGGGATATCCGTCCGCTCGTAGGCCAACGCCTGCGATAGCAGGGCATTGATACCGTCCTCAGCCTCGGGTCCCAGTCGGCCCAACAGGTTTCGTCGCCCGTCGTGTCGGGTCAGAATGCGTTCAATCAGGTCATAGGGGCGCAGAAAGTCGATCTGACTGCGCAGATCGTTCAGCACGGCCAGGGTTTTGGGGAAATCGTCGGCGCGTCTGCGCAAAGCAGCCCACAGGAATTGCTCCTCCCGCCGATGGGCCAGATCGAAAAGCTGCTGCTCGGACCATCCGAACAGTGGGGATTTCAGAACTGTCGCCAGCGACAGGCTGTCTTCGGGCGTGGCCAGAAAGCTAAGCAGCGCAGCCAGATCCTTGACCGCAAGTTCGGCACCCACTTTCAGCCTGTCCGCCCCGGCGATGGGAAGCCCGGCAACCTTGCAGGCGCGAATGATTTCGGCAAACAAGTCGGACCGGCGTTGCACAAGGATCAGAAAATCACCCGGTTGCACTTTGCGTCGAACAAACTGGCCCTGCGTGTCCCCGTCTTCAGGGATCGTTTCGCCGCCATCGATCATTTCTTTGATCGTCTCAGCCACCCGTTTGGCCAGAATAACGGTATGATGCCGCGATCCGGGCCGGTCCACCGGATCGGTCCAATCCCCCTCTTCCGCGTCTTCGACTTTCTCGACGACGGGCCAAAGATCAACCCGACCGGGCAAATCGGATTTGAAGGCGCGGTGCTGGCTTTCCTTCTGAAATCCTGCATCGGTTCGGTTCTCAAAAAGCGTGTCGACCAGAGACAAGATCGCGCTGGAGGATCGGAAGGAATATTCCAGCGTCGAACCCCACAGTTTAGAGCCTGATTCAGTGAGTTTTCGGTCAAACTCCTCCTGCATCCGGTCAAAAGCCTGCGGATCGGCACCCTGAAAGGAATAGATCGATTGTTTTTTGTCGCCGACCACAAAAATCGTGCGCTCGACCCCTGATCGGGCCCCCTCCCCACTGGTGAATTCCTGAGCCAGTTTTTCGACCACATCCCATTGATCGGGGCTGGTGTCCTGCGCTTCGTCGACAAGTATGTGGTCGATACCCCCGTCCAGACGGTACAACACCCATTCGGCCACCGCCGGGTCATTCAGAACCTGACGTGCGCGCAGAATCAGATCGTCGAAATCCAGCCACCCCCGCAACTGCTTGCGGCGTTCATATTCCGGTAGGAATGCAGCGGCAAAGCGGTGCAATACAGCGGTTTTCAGGGCTGCAACCAGCGCCAGCCGGCGTTCGCGTGCAGCTTCAACCCGCAGCATGAGAGCTTCGAGTTGAGGCATCCGGTCCGCCAGCGCACCTTCGCGAAGGGGTTTGGTGGGAAAGCCGTTGATCTTGGCGGTGAACGGTTCTTTTGCGCCTTTTCCGGTCAGCAGCACGTCTTCCAGCATGGGCAAGTGAGCCAATCGTGCTTCGGTGAACCCTGCCAGCTTTGCCGCTGCCTTGGCATTATTGCCGCCACTTTCGAGCAATAGGGGCAAAATTGACTGGATCAGCTCAACCTCACCACCCAGGAAAACGCTTTGAAACAACGCATTATCGTCGAAATGCGAGGGCAGTTCGAAGCGTTGCAACAGATCAGGCCAATCCAGTTGCTGCGCGAATAGGTTGCGCTTTTGGGCGATCGCCGCAGTCAGCTTGTCAAAGCCTGTATCGGTGATAAACCGGGCCACGTCTTCGATCAGCTTGGCCTGCGGGCCTTCTGCGAAATCTTCAACAATTTCTTCCCTCAGCAAAGCTGCCGCACGGTCTTCCATTTCCGAAAACTGCGGGCTGACCCCGGCCTCGAGCGGGAAACGACGCAGCAACGAGGCGCAGAACGAGTGAATTGTCTGAATCTTCAAGCCGCCTGGCGTCTCGATGGCGCGGGCAAACAGGGTGCGCGCTTGTGCCAACCGGTCTGAATCGATAACGCCGGTCACGCCCAGTTCGGCCAGGTCCTTTTGCAGCCTGGCATCTTCCAGCATTGCCCATTTGCCAAGACGGTCAAACAACCGGTTCTGCATCTCGCTGGCAGCAGCTTTGGTATAGGTCAGGCAAAGTATGTGCTGCGGTTGGACGCCACCCAGCAGCAGGCGCGCCACCCGATCGGTCAGAACCCGTGTCTTTCCTGACCCCGCATTGGCGGCCAGCCAGGTCGAGGCATCGGGTCGCGCGGCCTGCACCTGCCGTTCGGTGGCTTCGTTGCGCGCGCTCATATCAGGTCCTCGGGGCGCGTTTCGGCTGTCCGGTCCCACTCGCCGAACCGGGCCAGATGATCATAATCACCAATATCCGTATCCTTGTGCAGCATTCGGCGGGATGAATATCCCTGATCAGGCTCTAAATAGGCTGAAATCAGCTCTTTTAGTTCGGTCAGAACCTTCTCGGCGGGTTCTTTCAGCAGCGGCGCGGGCACCTCTTTATAGGCACCACCCATCCCGATGAAGATCGCCTCTGCCACCGCCATCGGGTCAAGACCTTCGATACCGCCCTGTTCAGCCATTGCAGCCTCGATCAGCAATTGCTTGTCGAATTTGGACTGCTGGCTTTCTGTTGGAGGCGCGCCGGTTTTATAGTCGATGATCCGCAAGGCCCCCCGGCTGTTGTGATCGATCCGGTCAGCGCGCCCTGTGATGGTGAAGTCCAACGGGTTCAGCACCAGCTTCATCGCCGCTTCAAAGGCCACTGGCCCACCGTCACCCCGGCGCGAAAGTTCAGCGCTGATAAAGTCGTCTGCGATCCGTTCCAGCCGCGCCAGCCACAGATGTCGCGCCGTGGGCCAGGCGACATGCTGCTCCAGCAATGTGTGCGCGCGTTTCAGAAAATTCTCACGCGTCAGCAGGGCGTTGTCGAGCACGCTATCCTTGACGAAATGTTCGAGGATTTCGTGGATCACGATCCCCCGCAGCAACGCGTCGGGTGCCTGGACAAGCGGATCGAGAGGTTTCAACCGCAGCACATGCTTGGCGTAAATGGCATAAGGATCGCGGATCAGTCGCTTGATTTCCGTTACTGACAGGTGATGCGGACGCGCGACAACTGGCGGGCGCGGGGATGGGCGTGGCGCGGGGTCAATGCGCGGCGCGTCTTCCAGAGCCTCGGACCAGTTCAGCCAGTTTTGGCCACGGGCGCGCATTTCGGCCAGCGCTTGGGGGCCACCCTGCTCAGGCAGGCCTTGCAACAGGTTTGTCAGCCGGTTCACCCAACGGGACGGCACCGTTTCCGCATCGTCCGAGCGGGTTGCGCGGGTTAGCCAGACCTCGGGCGCGCCGATGGCCTGTTGAAAATCATGCGCCGACAGGCCAATCCGCCGTTCGGGCAGCAACAACCCCGCTTTGTCACGCATCTGCCGGTTCAGCCAGGGGTCAGGAGCCGGAGCTTCTGGCCAACTGCCTTCGTTCAATCCGCCAAGGATCAACAGGTCCGCACCTTGTACCCGCGCTTCGAGTGTGCCCCAGATCATGATATGCGGATGTGGCGCGTCGCGGTCGCGGACCTCTTCCCCTGCAAGCAACGCGCCCAGAAGATCGGCAAAATCATGGGCTGTCATCGGCCCGCCATGTTGCGCCTCATCCCTGAGGGAATTCAGCACTGCCAGCGCTTTTTGACCCGCGTTCTTGTCCCACAGCGTGCCGGTTTCACCTGCACTGCCAGCCGAGATCGCCTCGGCCAGTGTTGTGAGCCGATCTACCCAGTCGGAAAGCGCCAACTCGCCACTGATCTGTTGATCGCAGAAGTGGCGAACAACCCAATGGACCCAGCTTTCGGGGGCTTCTTTGCGTACTGCAAATGCAGTGAGGCTGGTGCCATCCGGAAATGGTGGGCCATTGCGGCGCAGATCCAGTTCCAGATCACGCGTGCGCAGCAAATGTTTACCGCGTTCGCTGCCGTCATGGCACAACGGGTGCTTTAGCAAGGTAAGCAGCGCCTCGCCCTCCAGACGGCGCGTGAACAGACCAGCCACATGTCGCAGAAACCGGCCCGGAGGCGAGAGTTGCAGCGGCAGACCGGCGCTGTCATCTGCCAGAATGTTCCACCGGTCCAGCGCGGCGCTGACCTGACGGGTCAACATGCGATCCGGCGTAATCAGGGCGGCGGTCTGACCGGTTTCGGCAGCTTGTCGCAGGCGCAGGGCAATGGCCAAAGCCTCGTCCCGCGGTGATTGCGCCTCGACCAGTGTCAGGTCTTTGGTTGCGCCGAGTAGATCAGCCAGTTTCGGGCCTTCGCTCATCCAGGCATCGGTGATCGGGGCTGGGCGCAAAGCCAGGGAAACCAGACGGTTACGGGCAGGCGAGGGGGCGTTCAGGTCTGTCCATGGAGTAATCTGGCCGGGTGACAGGCCCAGCCCGCGCATCAGCTTGCGAAACCGGTATTGCGGATGATCCTCCGAAGTCAAGGCATCATCCAACCCTTCCCAAACGTGATCCGGCTGGTGGAAATCGTATCCGGGCAGTACCAGGGCCCCTTGCGGCAAGCGCGCGACGGCATCCATCAGCATCAGCGTGGTGCCGCGCGAACCGGTCGACCCGGCCAGAATAACCGGATGCAGGGGGGGATCGGTTTGCCAGCGGGCGATCAGGTTTTCGACCACGCGGCGTTGGCGGGCCTGCGCGTCCATCACCTGCGAGCCCGTGTCAATGAAATGATCTGCGATACCGATAAAGGTCTGAGCCCGCGCCCAATGGCCGGACATGTCGCTGACATCCAGCCCCCGGATCGTGTCCGGTGACACACCTTCGCCCTGCATTTCGTCAATCAGCGCCGCCAGACTGTCGGACAGGTCAAAAACCGACGACCGCGCGGCCAGATCCGGTTGTTGTTCCAACAATTTGGCGACCAGCTGTGTCAACTCCAGACGCCTCCGAAGGGGCGGAATGGCAGGTGGAATATGCGCCAGATCAGCACTGTCCCCCAGATCGGTTAACAGCGAGATACGGGGCAGCAGGCAAGGTGGCCCCTGATTGAACAGATCACGTACGCGCCGCTCCATGCGTCGCGTGTTCAACACCAGCCCCACCCGCGCCAAAGCCTCGGGCGGGCCTGAACAACGCCGCCTCAGGCCGTCGACCAACGCTTTGGGGAAATCCGTGCCGGGCGGGACGGCGAAGACTCGGGGCAGGGGTCCGGGGTCAAACATCTGCCAGCAAATCCTCGGCCAGAGCGATCCCATCGGGGTGGCCCACATCACACCAGCGACCGGGATACTCGATGCCGAACAAACGCCCCTGATCGTGCATCTGGTTCCAAAGCAGGTTCAACGAAAACGCCGGTTGCGAAATGGCGTGCAACCCTTGTGTCTTGAGGATCTGCGCGCCCCCGTAAACCAAGCCGGGCCCACGCGTGATCCGCCCCACCTGATCGGCGGTAAAATCACCCGGCCTGTCGTGACCAATGGCCTGCGCAATCGGAACACACATCAAAAGCGCATCCATGCGGGACGGGTCCCATGCGTTTTGCAGCAGCATCAACGGATTTGGGCCGGACCAGATTGCGTCGGTATTCAGTGTGAACACAGGGTCGGTGCCCAGCAATGGCAGGGCTGCGCGCAACCCGCCGCCGGTTTCCAGGATCTCCGGCTCTTCCGGCGATATCAGAATGCCTTTGGGCCTGAGATGCGCGTCGAGCTGATCGGCGTGGTAATGCACGTTTGCCACTGTGCGAACAGGGCCAAGGTTGTCGACAAGATCCAGCGCGTGGTCGATCAGGGCGCGCCCGGACACTTCGATCAGCGGTTTGGGTCGGTCCTTGGTCAACGCGCCCATACGGGTGCCAAACCCGGCGGCAAACAACATTACGGCAAAGGGTGATCCGGTCATTGGGGCCTCAGCCTGGCCAAATTCTGAGGTGTTGGTCGGGGCAGAGCGTCGTGCAGCAGCGAGGCCACCGAAACAAGGGCAGGGTGTTCCAGATCCCTCATGAGGTGCGACCAGACCGCCGGGATCATGTCCAGATATTGCGGCTTGCCGTAGTCGGTTGCCAGCCGCGAAAAACCGCCAAGGATGCGAAGATTTCGCTGCGCGCCCAATACGCTGTACGCGGTACGAAATTCGTGATCGTCCATACCTGACCCTGCAATATAGCGGTTGATCATCTGCATTTCTGTCCCGACCGAAACATCGCGGCGAATGTCCTGAAGCAAGGACACCAGATCATAGGCGGGGTGCCCCAGCATGGCCAATTGGAAATCCAGCAATCCGACGCGCCTTATGCCGTCGCGCTTGGGCAGCCACAGAAGGTTTTCTGCGTGATAGTCCCTTTGAATGACAACTTTGTCCCCAGAGGTTTCGCGGTGCAAAATATCTGCAAACCGAAGTTCGAACCGGTCCAGAACGTCCTGATCAACATTGCCCTGAATGCCAGCGGCATATTTCGTAAGCGCCAGTGCCGCCAGGTCCGTCATCAGGGCCGGGTCGTAGGACGGTAGCGACAATAATGGGGCCTGATGCAGATGAAGCAGCACGTCTGTCGCGGCCTCGTACAAAAGGCGTTCTTTGGACGGGTCTTTTTTCAGGACGCGTGCAAACAGATCATCACCCAGATCTTCCAGCAGCAGAAATCCATATTCAGCGTCTTCTGCGTAAATCTCGGGCGCACTCAGGCCAATCGAACGCAGATACTCGGCAACACGCACAAACGATTCGACGCTTTCGCCCTTGTCAGGTGGTGCATCCATCAGGACAGCCGTTCGCTTACTGACCGGATCGGTCACGCGTTCGTACCGGCGGTTCGATGCGTCGCCGGCCAGTAGTGCACGCGTTGCCCCGGCCCAAGGAGTTTGCGCAATAAGGGCCTCTGCCAGGACTGTCCTGTTTGTCATCCGGCATTCTCCAACTTGTCTACCCATTTCGGATCGGTCCATGACAAGGACATGTGGCGGGTTTCTTCTGTGTCAGGGTCTGTTTCGAAGGCCAGTTTTAACGCAGCGACAGGGGCTAGTGTGCCCAGTTTTTCCGGCCATTCCACAAGGCAGATTGCTGTGTCAAAGGCTTCAACCAAACCCAGCTCATCCACTTCCTCTAACGCGTTCAGCCGATAAAGATCGCAGTGCCAGATCTCACCGGCAGGGGTGTCATAGGTCTGAACCAAAGTGAATGTGGGTGATGGCACGTCTTCCGGTTCAGGCATAAGTGATTTAATGAGGTTGCGCGCGAAATGCGTCTTGCCGCTGCCGATTGCGCCGCTAAGCAACAGGACGTCCCCGGCACCAAGCGAAGACCCGACACGGGCCGCGAAATCTGCGGTTTCATCGGGCGATTTAAACGTCAGGGTTTGTGAGGTCGTCGTCATGGCGTCACAATGACGTTCTGCCCAATCGGCTGCAACCCCGGTTCAGGCGCTGATCTGTTCCAACGGGGCGGTTTTTGTCAGAAGATCCACGGGTGCAAACCGCACGATCGTCGCACCGTTATGAACTGGTGAAACCGTGCAGTCCAAAGTGATGCCTGACCGCATCTGGATTTCAGCCGTCCATTCCGCCCGGTTATCCCGCATTTCGACAAAATCCCGGATCTCTCCCAGAATCGGCGTAGCAACACAATAATCCTGCCACCGCCGCGTAACATCGGTGACCGTGTCGGTCTGAAAGCCGATTTCCTGTGCGTCGCCCCAAAGCTTTTCATAGGCGTAGTTGGTAAGGGCCAGGGTGCCATCATCGGCAAATACAGCGATTGCATCGGCCAGCTTGTCCAATATGGATTGCATCAAATCCATCTCGGACCGGAAGCGGCGCGTCAACGTGATTTCGGCAGTAATATCTTCGAACAGAAACGCAACGGCCCCATCGGGATGCGGCCTGCCGCTTACAGAATAAACTGAGCCAGAGGGCAGCGACCATGTTTCGTGATAATTACCGCCCTCGGCTGCTTCGAGCAGGTCGTTCATCTGACGCCGCCATGTACGGTAGTTCTTGGGCTCTGGCATCATGTGCTGATCCCTAAGCCGGTCGAAAAAACTGCTGATGTTCGGGCGGCAGCTGAGGAAATCCGGCGGCAGCGTGGTCAGATCAATCAGGGCCGGGTTGAACAACGCCAGTTGTCGGTTGCGGTCGAAAATGGCCAGGCCGATCGAAAGTTGAGCAAAGGTCTTGGTCATGGTCTGCACGAACTTGCGTTGCGCGGTTTCTGCTTCGACAATAGCGTTGATGTCTGTGGCGTAACATAACCGCCCGTCGTCCTGCACGATCTGCGTCAGGTCGAACCACAACTTGCTGTTGGTCCCTGTCACTTCCACCGCCACTCTTGATTTTCCGAGCGACGGAGCATCAGAGGTGTCCGGGAACAGAGGGGCAGTCAGATCGGCATCCTGACCACGTGCCCGGCGAACAAGCGTGACATAAGCTGCATTGCACCACTGCACCTGGCTGTTGTGATCCAGCAACCATACCGGATAGGGGGCCTGTTCCATGGCCAGACGGCTCGGTTCACTCAGCGCGCTTGACCTGGTCGGAGAGATTCGGGCCGGTTCGTGCAGACGCACGCGGACAATCCCGTCGATCCATTCACACACCACTTCGCGTTCGACTGTGCAATCAATGGCCGAGATTACCAGTACGTTTTGGTCGCGAACTTTTTCGGGTGTTTCGGGGAAGGTGGGGAAATCTCTTTTCAGCAGGCGGTGCAAATCCTGCCAGCTTCCAACATGCCCGAACCCGGCAAGCGCGATATCGGAGTGGCTGATCAGGTGATCACCATCAAACAGGAATACCGCATCAAACAGGGATGTTGTTGAAAACAAGCCAAAGACATCGTCGCGTCGCGTCTGGCGTGGCAATAACCACTGTACGGCAAAGCATCCCGATACTAGGCTGATCGCGGCCAGAATGATCCAATCGGCCATTAATTTCCCCAAGGTAGAACCAAACCCCGGCTGACTATGGGCAGGATAGGTTAACGGCTCCTTAACTCATACTTGAATGCGTTTGTTGGAACCGGATGGAACCGGAGTGTCACCTTTTTGCGCGTCAATCAGGTTGCGCGGCCACGAGACCTTGACGATTGCACCTGTCCTGTCTTTTTGATCGGTCAGACGCTGATACGGATCCGTGCCATTAGCGAATTTCAGCTCGGCGCCGCTGCGTTCCAGCAACGTTTTTGCGATGAACAGCCCCAGTCCCATGCCTTCGTATTCCGGACGGGTTCGCAGGTCGGCTTCGGCCCGTCTGCGGCGCATGAAGGGATCACCGATGCGGCCAATCATGTGCGACGGGTAGCCGCGCCCGTCATCCATGATGCTGACGGTGATTTTGCTGTCCGTCCATTCGGCTTCGACCCAGACATTGGCGCGGGCGAAATCTACGGCATTCTGTATCAGGTTGCGGAGTCCGTGAATGATCTCGGGCTTTCGCAGAATCGAGGGTTGCAGCACATCTCCGTCCTGCGCCGGGCCTTCCGAAAAATGAACGACCTTGCCCCGGTCAACATGCGGTTCGGCGGCTTCGTTCACCACTGTTGAAAGTGGAGCCTGCCGCAAATGCAGGTCATCTTTTCCGGCACGACCCATATCGCGCAAAATGTCGCGGCACCGATCGGCCTGTTCGCGGATCAAGGCCGCGTCTTCCTTGAGGTCGGGACGGTCGTCCAGCTCTTCGATCAGTTCCGCACTCGTCAGTTTGATTGTTGCCAGAGGGGTGCCCAGCTCGTGCGCGGCGGCGGCGACCACGCCGCCCAGATCAGTCAGTTTTTGCTCGCGGGCCAGTGCCATATGGGTGGCAGCCAGCGCTTCGGACATGGACTGAACCTCGGAACTGACGCGGTGAGAATAGGCACCGATAAAGACGATGGCGATAATAATAGCCGCCCAGTTGCCAAACAGCAGGATTTCCGGAATGTCCAAAACCACCCCGATGTTGGTCCGCAGCGGCAGGTGGAAATCCGCCAGCAGAGTGGTCAGAACAATTGCAACAGCCCCGACAATCAAGGTCGACCGTGTGCTCATCACATTGGCGGAAATCGTGACCGGCCCCAGAAGCAGAAGGGCAAAGGGGTTGTTCAGCCCGCCTGTCAGATACAGCAAGATCGACAGTTGCAACAGATCGAACAGAACCATCAGGAAGTTTTCGAACTCGGACATCCGCTTATTCTGTGGAAACAACAGAATGGCGGTCAGGTTACCCATGACCGAGATCCCGATGGCCAGATAGCACAGGCCTAGTTCCAGCTGCACATGATAGTATTGCTGGGCCACGGTGATGGCGGTGATCTGACCAAAGATGGCAACCCATCGCAACAGGATAAGGGTGCGCAGGCGGATCCAGCTGCTGCGTTCCTGGCCGCGCCAAAAAGTCTGATTGGAATCTGCCATTGGTCGCTTATGTCCTGTTGCAAAGGCTGGTCATCTTGTTAGGTGTCCCGGCCGAAACGATCAACAACTCCTTGCGACCGGAAAACCAAAATGACCCGCCTCTACGCAATTCTTGCAACTCTCGTTCTGGCTATTGGCCTAGGTGCGATGTGGCTTTTGACGCGTGGGGGCGGATCCGACGACCAGTTTGCACAGTGCCGGTCTGGGCAGATCGCCGGGGGGACCGCTGCTATCGGCGGGCCGTTTGAACTGGTGAATGGCAAAGGTGAGACGGTGACCGACAAAGACGTTATCACCGAACCCACACTTGTCTATTTCGGCTATACATTCTGCCCCGATGTCTGCCCGTTTGACATGTCCCGCAATGTTGAGGCCGTGGATATCCTGAACCAGCGCGGGCAGTCGGCCACTGCGCTGTTCATCTCGATCGATCCCGAACGGGACACGCCCGAGGTTGTGGATGATTATGCCTTTAATCTGGGCGGCAAAACGATTGCCTTGACCGGTTCACCCGAACAAGTCAGGGCGGCGAGCAAGGCTTACAAGACCTTTTACAAGGCACAGGATAAAAGCGACGAATTCTACCTTGTTGACCATTCCACCTTCACCTATCTGGTGACGCCCGAACATGGTTTCCTTGAATTCTTCAAGCGCGATGACACGGCCGAACAGATGGCTGACAAGGTCGGGTGCTTTCTGGACCAGGCTGCGCATTAACAAGGTTGTTTGACCTTTGTTTCTGCGCTGCTATTACTCATGTTTAAGCCAAAGGCATGAAATAGCGGAAAGACCTAACATATGGCAGACAGTTCTCAGCTTGATATCGGCCCTGACAAATCCCTGCTTTTGGTGGATGATGACGAGCCGTTCCTGAGACGTTTGGCCAAGGCCATGGAAAAGCGTGGGTTCGAGGTTGAAACCGCAGGATCCGTCGCCGCAGGTCGTGCAATTTCCACCGCCCGCCCACCGGCTTACGCAGTTGTTGACCTGCGACTGGAGGATGGCAATGGTCTGGATGTGGTTGAGGTTCTGCGCGAAAAGCGCCCCGACAGCCGGGTTGTGGTTCTGACCGGGTACGGGGCGATTGCAACCGCAGTCGCCGCCGTAAAAATCGGCGCAACCGATTATCTGTCGAAACCCGCCGACGCCACCGACATCACCAATGCGCTGCTGGCCAAGGGCGACGAACTGCCCCCGCCGCCGGAAAACCCCATGAGCGCGGACCGCGTGCGCTGGGAACATATCCAGCGCGTTTATGAGCTGTGCGACCGCAATGTCAGCGAAACGGCGCGGCGGCTGAACATGCACCGCCGGACCTTGCAGCGGATACTGGCGAAGCGTAGTCCGCGTTGAGACTATAACCTAATCACCGCAAAAACCCCACTCAGCGTCACTGAAGGGAGCACTTTGTTTCAGCGCAAAGCTGCTGTGTCAGGTGACGATAACCGATTGGATTGGGGTGTAGGCCGTCCGATGTCCACTTGTCGATGTTATTACTATACCCGGGAGGGGAGTTGAGAAACGTGCAGTTTCCCATTTCCAAGCAAGTTTGTTGTGCTGCAATGTTGTAGGCGGTTCGAAACGTTTCGTTTTCGATAGTCCAAGTTTCGCTGGCGACAGGCAGAACGGCACGCCAGATCAATCTGTCTACGGAGGTGAACACATCCGCTAACTGCTTAACATATTTCGGAACCTCCTCCAGAGGTGTGTCGTTCAGGGCGTCATTAACCCCAACACCCAAGTACCAGACCGGAACATGAGTGATGAGCTCCGGGTGCACCCTTGCTATTAAGCCTTGGGTTGTGTCCCGACTGATTCCCAGATTCAATGCGTTTGAAACGATGTTGCTGGTTAGCCATCCCTCGATGATGGAATCACCAATAAATGCGATTTGAATATTCGGTGACGCTAGAGCTTGGGAAATCGGTCGTTTGTGCAGCCACACCATTGTCTGATATTGTTTAGTTTCTGTGACGGGAGTATGCGCTCCGGTAAGCTTGCGTACTGTCTTCGCCAGATACCTAGTTCTGATCAACACGGCTGCTAGCGCCAGGATCAGCACCAAATTTGTTGCAAGCAAGATCCGGTTCCCAATCGGCCGTTTCGCGCTCATTTCACCATTTCCTTTAGCTGTTCAGGTTGCACGTCGCTAAAGTAGCGCGAGAAGCACTGTGTGCCGATCTGTGTAGGCTTTCCTTACTTCGACCGGTGGTCTCAGCGTGATCTCCAATCCCTCCATCACCGCTTTATCCGGGCGACCAAAGAATTTCGTTGCCTCAGCGTCAGAAAACCCTGCGATCTGGGTGGCCTCCATCCAGGCGCTGATCTTGTCGGCCTTCTTGATCTGCCGTTTCACCGCTTTTGGCACCTCAGTGGGCAGGCCGAACCGGATGTGGATCGCCGCCGCCAACCGGTCATCCAGCGCGCCGTAACCGGGGCCCACGGCAGATTTGACCGGCGAAATCATGTCGCCGATCACGTATTCCGGCGCATCATGTAACAGGGCTGCCAGCCGCCATTTGACGGGTGTCTTGGGCGCAATTCTTCCGAAGAGTTCCTCAACCAATAGGGAATGCTCGGCCACGGAATAGGCGAAATCGCCGCGTGTCTGCCCGTTCCAACGTGCCACAAAAGCAAGCCCATGCGCGATATCTTCGATCTCGATATCCACCGGGGTCGGGTCCAGCAGATCCAGCCGACGCCCCGATAACATGCGCTGCCATGCCCTGGGTTGTGTTGCCATTTTGCTATGCCTCGCCTGACCGGACGCGATTGCGCCATATTTTTGTGCTATGATGTACCTGTCTGGATCACTTGCTGCCAACAGTTTCTTGAGCATTTGTGCTTTGAAACGGCGCGCCATGATCCCGACATCAAAACCGAGGGGGGCACATGCTTCTCCCGGTGTGCTCCTCTCGACCGTGAAACGCGAAACGATAGGAGTTTGTCATGTTCAAGCGTTTATTCGCCATTGCCCTGACCTTTGGAATGGCAGCGACCGCCCCACCAGCCTTTGCCCGGAGTTGTGCAGAGCGTGGCGACATCGTCACCAAATTGCAGGAAAACTATGCCGAGGAATTGGCCTTTGGCGGCCTGCAAAAGACGCGCGACGCGCAGTCTGTGATGGAGGTCTGGGCCTCGAAGGAAACGGGCAGCTATACCGTTTTGGTAACCAATGCGAACGGAATCAGTTGTATTGTTGCCGTTGGCACCGATTTTTTTGAAGCGATACCAAAGATAAAAATCGAAGGCACGCCAAGCTGAAAGCGGCCACCAGGCTTCCGGTATTAGTCTTCAAAGTTGCCACCTGCCCCAAGGAATGTTAGGGGCAGCCGGGACTGTGATTTACCGAAAATGGAGCGCCTGATGGCCGTGGACTATATCGTTAAAGACATTTCGCTGGCCGGGTTCGGCCGCAAGGAATTGGACATTGCCGAAACCGAGATGCCGGGGCTGATGTCCCTGCGTGCGGAATATGGGGACAGCAAGCCTCTGACAGGTGCGCGTATCGTTGGGTCGCTGCACATGACCATCCAGACCGGCGTTCTGATTGAAACGCTGGTTGCGCTGGGTGCGGATGTGCGCTGGGCGTCGTGCAACATCTTCTCGACTCAGGACCATGCCGCCGCCGCGATTGCCGAGGCGGGCATTCCCGTCTTCGCCATCAAGGGTCAGACGCTGGAAGAGCATTGGGATTATCTGGATAAATCCTTCCTGTTCGAAGACGGTCCGAACATGATCCTTGACGATGGTGGCGACGCGACCCTGTACATCCTGCTGGGCGCACGTGCCGAAGCGGGCGAAGACATCATCCCTGTTCCGGGTTCGGAAGAGGAAGAGGTGATCAAGAAGCAGATCGCCAAGCGTATGGCGGCCAGCCCAGGTTGGTTCACCAAGATGCGCGACCAGATTCAGGGCGTGTCCGAGGAAACCACCACCGGCGTGAACCGTCTGTATCAGCTGGTGAAAGACGGCCACCTGCCGTTCCCGGCGATCAACGTGAATGACTCGGTCACAAAATCGAAATTCGACAATAAATACGGATGCAAGGAATCGCTGGTTGACGGTATTCGCCGCGCCACCGACACCATGATGGCCGGTAAGGTTGCCGTGGTTTGCGGCTATGGCGACGTGGGCAAGGGCTCGGCCGCCAGCCTGCGCGGCGCGGGTGCGCGCGTGAAGGTGACCGAAGTTGACCCGATTTGCGCGCTGCAGGCTGCGATGGATGGGTTCGAAGTGACCTTGCTGGAAGACGAAGTTGCCAGCGCGGATATCTTCATCACCACCACCGGCAACAAGGACGTGATCCGCATCGAGCATATGCGCGAGATGAAGGACATGGCCATCGTTGGCAATATCGGTCACTTCGACAACGAGATTCAGGTGGCTAGCCTGAAGAACCACAAGTGGACCAACATCAAGGAGCAGGTGGACATGATCGAGATGCCTTCGGGCAACCGTCTGATCCTGCTGTCTGAAGGCCGTCTGCTGAACCTTGGCAATGCCACAGGTCACCCGTCTTTCGTGATGTCGGCTTCGTTCACCAACCAGGTTCTGGCACAGATCGAACTGTTCACCAAAGGTGACCAGTACGAGAACAAGGTCTACATCCTGCCCAAGCATCTGGACGAAAAAGTGGCCCGCCTGCATCTGGATCGCATCGGCGTGAAGCTGACGAAGATGGATGCGGATCAGGCGGCGTACATCGGTGTCAAACCGGAAGGTCCATACAAGCCGGAACACTACCGCTACTGATTGTCGTCTGACGATGACGCAGAACAACGGTCGCCGCCGGTTTCTTTACTCGGCGGCGTTCTTTGTTTTCAGGGTTCTGGTTGTGGTGATCGTGCTGGGCGGCGGCGGCTGGGTGCTGTTGACGCATCCAAAGACACCGGTGCCATCACACTGGAACCCTTTGCGCGACCTAATAGTCAGCGCGCCGGTCACGCCAGTCACCAGGTATCAACTGAACCGCGCCGTGGCGGACGAAACCCAGTGTCGGGCTACGTTGGCCGAAGCGGGGGTTCATTTCGAGGCGATGGAGGATCTGGTCGTTGACCAGAACTGTAGAATTGCCGCACGCGGCCTTCTGACACGGCTGGCCACCGCGCATATCGAAGCCGTTGAAACCAGTTGCGCCACGACATTGCGGCTGGCGATGTGGGAACACCATGTCGTGCAGCCGGTCGCGCACGAACTGCTTGGAACCGGCATTGCCCGATTGCGCCATGTCGGAAGCTACAATTGCAGACGCATGCGCACCCTGAAGGGTGAAAACAACGGATGGAGCAGCCATGCCCGTGCGGACTCGATCGATATCATCGGTGTGGAGACGACCGATGGCCGCGTGCTGACCTTGTTAAATGACTGGCAGGGCTCCGGACCCGAACCCGCATTCCTGCGGCAAATCTGGCGGGGCGCGTGCGATTGGTTTCGTGTGGTTCTTGGCCCGGACTTCAATCGCTTGCACGCGGATCATTTTCACCTGCAAGGTTCTGGTTGGGGGTATTGCAGATAGGTCTTGCATCCCGTGCATTCCAGCCCTCGTTAAGGGGGAGGAAACGCAATATTTTATCCTTTTGGGCTGACCTGTGACACGTCTAGTCTCGGCTATCGGTGATTGGTGCCGGATTAACGGATAAAGGAGATTGGGACATGGGCAAGCGCGACGAGTTGATAGCCAAATACGCTGAAGATCTGAAAAACAAATGTGGGATGAACCCTGATATGGACCTGCTGACCAAGGTCACAATCGGTTGCGGCCCGGCAATTTATGACGCAGATGCGGCAACTGTTGCAGCCAGCCAGGCGCCCGAGTTGGAAACCGTCAAGAACAACTTCCTGATCAAGAAACTGGGCCTGTCAGATGGTCCCGAGTTGATGGCAGCGATCAACAAAGCCATGGAAACTTATGGTATGTCCGAGCGCAACAAATACCGCGCCGTGGTCTATTACATGCTGACCAAGCATTTCGGGAAAGAAGCCGTTTACGGCTGATCTTACCGCGCAATCCTGAAACGCCTGCCGTCTTTCCGGCAGGCGTTTCGTATTTGAGTTGTTTTTTAAGGACTTGGCGTTTGAAACGCTGCGCGCGGTTGGGCTAAGGTCAATCCGTGACCAGGACGGTCAGAACCAGACATTTCCATACGCGTGTGGTGAGTAGGGAGCACGCGGGGGTAGGGAAGGTTCTGTATCGTCAGAGCCTTCCCTCATTACTCATCGGAACTCTTTAAGAATACGCGCGATGAGGTTTTCTGCGTTGTCAGGTTGAACGGTTGAATTGTCGTCCGCATTTCCGCCGATGCCTTCCAGATAAACCTCGATCCGCCCCGGGCGCGTCTTGCTGCCCGAGCTTGTGAAGTCCCGTGCAATACCCCCCAGTGCATCGGCGGCCATCGCGGCGTTTTCGGCGTCATCGGGGTGATAAAACCGGACCTGGGTTTCTCTGACCCGGTATCCCACCCGAGCTGTTGCCACCACTGTTGCCTGACCTCGGACAAGCAGTTCCAACGCCCGGTTGCTGGTCTCTTGCGAAACTCTCGACGGTACAAAAAGCGAGACCTCAAGATCAATGATCGGCGTCACAAGAAGCGGTTTCACCTCGGCGTAGGGCGGGTTGGCGGGTGTGTCGATCTCTTGCGGAATGGGATCATTGGTTATCTGTGATATCTGCGATAATCCGCCCTTGTTCAGCGGATTGGGATTGCGAAGTCGTGGATCATACAAGGCAGGAATCGCGGCTTGAATGTCTGAGGCGGTCGCGGCGGCCAACGTGGGTTCCATCCGGGCAGGAATGAAAATCTTGGGCGGTGTTAAGGAAATCTCCGGCTTCTCCGTTACCGCTTCGGGATTCGGGCCGGTTGCAAACTCGCTTTCCGGCATGACAGTGTTTTCCAGTTCCTGGGAAAGGGTTGCACTGGATTGATCCAAAACAACCGGATCGACTGACTCGCTATTTGGCTTGTCCAAGGGTTCGCTGACGTCAGCGGGTATTGAGAGAGGCTCAGGCTCAGGGGGCCCTGAAACCAACAGATCCTCTGGTATAGGGGCGTCTTTCGGGTCCGGCAGGCTGGTGGCTGCGGCCTCAGGCGGTTCTTCGGGGGCCAGAAAGGTTTCAGAAAGCGCATTCAGAACGGCCTGATCTTCTGCGTCTGCGGTTGGCCAGTCATCTAAAAGATTTGCAATGACCCATTGCAAGGCGGCCCCGCACAAAAGGGCAACCAGTACTAACGCGACCCGAGTTTTCCGTTTTTTTCTGACGCGTGGCTTGTCCAGATTTAGCGAGCGGACCCGTTCGGAAACGATCTGCTCAGTATCTGTATCGTCCGGTGGGGGCAGAACGTCCGATTGCGCAGAGGTCGAAGCAGGTTCTTTCAGCGCCTCTTCTTGCGCCCCCGCAAGCACCGACGCGCGCTTCTCCCGCGCCTCTTTGAGGCGCGCTTCCCAGGTTCTCGTGCTTTTCGCAGCAACGGTGTTATCGAGTGTCCCGTTGCCGTTTTCAGTGTCAGACACGGGGTTCAAACTTTCAAAACATATCGAATTTATCCGAACAACACCAAGCGGTTACGACCAGAGCAATTATAACCTTCAGGTCCCTACCCGGCGTAGCCCTTGGAAACATAACACCTTGCCGGGCGTTTGAGAAGTTTTGCACCTTGTACAGGACGGCAGGTCAATCCGGCTGCGTTTCACCCAAGGCGCATATCGCCTTCCATTGATCGTCAGTTACCGGCTGCACCGATAAACGAGAGTTTTTCACCAACACCATTTCGGCAAGCCGTTCGTCGGCCTTGATCTTGTCCAGTGTCACGGGTTTGGAAAAGGACCGGACGGCCTTGATATCCACGCATTCCCAGCGCTCATCATCGGTGGAATTGTCGGGATGTGCCTCGGCGCATACTTCGACAATACCAACAACTGACTTGTCCTTTTGAGAGTGGTAGAAGAACCCCCAATCCCCAATGGCCATCTGACGCATGAAATTGCGCGCCTGATAGTTGCGCACACCGTCCCATTCCTCGCCCTTATCCCCCTTGGCCATTTGCTGTTCCCAGCTCCAGGTCGAAGGTTCGGACTTGAATAGCCAATATGCCATCAGCCGATCACCTTTTTCCAGGGAATCAGTTCAACCGACTGGAACAATCCAGCCTTCGCATAGGGGTCATTATCTGCCCAGTTTTGCGCAGCAGCTAGATCTTCGACGTCGAGCACAACCAGCGAACCGATCATGGCGTCGCCATCCAGCAGCGGCCCTGCCTGCGATACAACACCCGTTTCTTCGATATAGGCCAGATGGGCCGCGCGATTGTCCAACCGGGTTTGCAGTGCCCCGGCTTTGTCACGGGCGATGAGTGCGATCAGCATGTTATTCCTCCTTGAGTGGGCGATTGAGCAGGTTTTGGATGGCCTCGGTCACACTGTAGGCACCATGGCTCAGATCCGCCACCGTTGTACTGATGGGCATGTCCAGCCCTTCCTTCACGGCAATCTCTGACATGGCGCGCGCGGTGGCGACGCCTTCGACAGTAGTATGTTGGTCAAATGGTTGGTTCAGGCCCAAACTAAGACCAAAACGGTAGTTTCGGGACAGCTCTGAGGAACAGGTCAACACCAGATCTCCAAGCCCGGACAAGCCCATCAGGGTGTCAGGGCGCGCGCCACGCAGGGCGGCAAAGCGCTGCATTTCCGCAAAACCGCGAGTCATCAACGCGGCACGGGCGCTGTCCCCCAGCCCCGCGCCGATTGCTGCGCCGCAACCGATGGCCATGATGTTCTTCAGCGCCCCGCCAAGTTCAGCACCTATTGTGTCAGTGGTCCGATAGAGGCGCAGGTTCGCAGTGGCCAGCTCGGTCTGCAATGTTTTGCCAAGATTCGTATCACCGCAAGCCAGCGTTAACGCAGTGGGCAAACCGCGCGCTATGTCATCAGCAAAACTGGGTCCTGTCAGCAAAGCGATCGGGGCATCGGGGACAACATCCCTGATGACCGCAACGGGCCCGAGGCCAGAATCCAACTCTATCCCCTTACAGCAAGCGACCAGTGTCTTGCCGTGCAGCACCGGGGCGCGATCTTGCAAGGCGCTGCGCAATTGCTGCATAGGAACGGCCAAAAGCAGAATGTCAGCCTTCGACGCCTCAGCGATATTTGCGGTTACGGCGATGTTCGTGCGTAAGGAAACACCAGGCAGCCTGGTGGAGTTTTTGCGCGTCTCATGCATCTGCCGCGCCTGATCGGCGTTTCTGGACCACAGCGTTACTGGCCCGTTGCCTGATAGCGAGATTGCCAAAGCGGTACCAAACGCGCCGGATCCCAGGACAGATACGTTCATGCCTTGGCCCCTTTCTTACCGCTGCCCAGCATTGCCGGGCTGCGTTGATCGAGCGGCCAGCGGGGGCGGGCAGTCAGGTCCAGACCGTCGCGCGCGCCGGTGCGAAAGCGTTCAAGGCCCGCATAGGCAATCATCGCGGCATTGTCTGTGCACAAAGCCAGCGGAGGTGCCGTAAACCGGGCACTTTGCTGCGCGCAAACAGACTCTAACGCTGCCCGAATGGCCGAGTTTGCAGCCACCCCACCTGCAACCGCGACAACGGGATCAGCAGGGTTGTGATCAAGATACAGATCAATCGCGCGGCGGGTTTTCTCGGCCAATATGTCCACTATGGCCTGCTGGAATCCTGCGCACAGATCAGCTCGGTCCTGACGGGTCAGCCCACCCTTGTCGGCCACGATTTGGTCGCGCATCCGCATAAGCGCCGTCTTAAGGCCCGAAAAAGACAAGTCACAGCCGGGCCGGTCCAGCAGTGGCCTGGGAAAACGGAACCGCTGGGGATTGCCATCACGGGCCTCAGCCTCGACAGACGGGCCGCCGGGTTGCGGCAGGCCCAGCAGGCGAGCGGTCTTGTCAAAGGCTTCCCCAGGTGCGTCGTCGATTGTACCGCCCAGGCGAGTAAACTGCTCGGGGTTATTGGCGATCAGGTATTGGCAATGGCCGCCCGACACCAGAAGCATGAGGTAAGGGAAGGCGATGCCGTCCGTCAGGCGGGGTGTCAGGGCGTGACCGGCAAGATGATTGACGCCAATCAGCGGCAAGCCCGTGGCGGCGCTCAACCCTTTGGCGCACATGACACCGGACATGACCCCTCCGATCAGACCGGGCCCGGCGGTGACGGCAATAGCGTCCATGTCGCGCAGCGACAGACCGGCGGCCTCCAGTGCCTGCATGACACAGACATCCAGCTTTTCGGCATGCGCACGGGCCGCAATCTCGGGCACGACACCGCCAAAGGCGCTGTGCAGATCGGTTTGACCGTGCACCACAGAAGACAGGATCTCGGCTTTGGCGCCTTCGGTCTGGCGCACGACAGCTGCGGCTGTGTCGTCACAGCTGCTTTCCAAACCCAATACGGTAAGTGTTTGCACCATCACCCTGATCCGTTGCATCATGTATATACGGCGGGGTATCACCCTGCGCGGATGCAAACAATCCTGAAGGGTCAAGGCGCCACACGTTGTTTTTGTTGATGACCCGCCCTCGCTCCGCCTCGGAAAGGTTTGTCGAGCAGTTGCCAACCCGCGTCAGATCTCGGGTACAGGCCCTCTATTCGCCGATAATGGAAATCCGGCCACTGCCAGTTGCGGTGGATACCAAAGGTGTAAAAGGATTGATCTTTACATCGGCCAATGCGGTAAATGCGGCGGTTTCGAAAGGTGTTGACCGCACTCTGCCGGCCTATTGCGTGGGGCCCGCAACAACCGGTACCGCGAAAGGGTATGGGTGGCAGGCCAAGATGGTCGGAACCACGGCAGAAGAATTGGTTGGGCATCTGCTCAAGCATCGGCCCAAAAGCCCGCTTTTGCACCTGCGGGGTGAACATACACGGGGTAATATCGCTGGCCGCCTGACCGAATCTGGTCTGACCGTTCGGGAACAGCCAGTCTATCAGCAGCGGTTGTTGCCGCTAACACCCGAGGCCACCGAGGCCGCCGAAGGAAATCTGCCGATAATTGCTCCGCTTTTCTCGCCGCGCACGGCGCGACATTTTGCCGATATCTGGGCCGGATCAGCCCCCCTTTGGCTGGTTGCGATCAGCCAGGCTACGGCTGATCCCCTTTATTCTTTGGACTATGAGCACCTGAAGATTGCAAAACATCCGACACCGAAGAAAATGCGTAAAGCTGTTAAAAAGCTTGTGAAACATGTGTTGCGGGTTGAGGGTGGCGAGGTCCCCGATTAACTTAACCTGGGCTGTTATTCATCTGAATTTGGATTCGATAAGGGGAATATTGCGGTGGCTGGTAAGAAGAAATCCGATCAAAAGCCGGTGGAACCCCTCCTAGCAGATGATGCAGTTGAAACTGATCTGCGGCAGGAAGATACGCCTGTTGACCCGGCTGAACCTGTAGAAGAAGACCTGTCCGAAGCCGAAGCCGAAGCCGAAGCCGAAGCCGAAGCCGAAGCCGAAGCCGAAGCCGAAGCCGAAGCCGAAGCCGAAGCCGAAGCCGAAGCCGAAGCCGAAGCCGAAGCCGAAGCCG